>NZ_JBEXHP010000070.1:0-30029 GCF_040607895.1 Micromonospora sp. NPDC005220 | reverse complement strand
CGCACGGTGCGGGCCCCGGAGAACACCCACGCCGACGAGCAGCGATACGTCATCGACTGGCACGCACCGGTCACCGCGGCCCCCGCCGTGCTTTCACCGGTGGGCGCGGGGTCCCCGGCCGGCCACCCCGCGCCACGGACGTCGCAGCGGCCACCCCGCGCTGGCCGGCCGCCCACGACCGCCAGCGCTGGTCAGGCCGCGCTGGTCAGGCCACGGCGGCGAGCGGTGGTCAGATGTCAGGCGGAGGCGGCGGCCACCGCCGTCCGGGCGACCAGCGCGCGGCGCAGGTCGTCGTCGGCGTCGGTCACCGCCCGGCGCAGGCCCGGTGCCAGGTCGTCGCGGGCCAACAGCGCGGCGGCCGCCTCCCGGGTCGGCTGCGCCACCGCGTAGCGGGGGAACGCCAGGGCCGCCACCCGGCCGGCCGTCCAGAGGGTACGCCGACTCGCGGCGGCCGGCATCTCCGCGAAGTACCGATCGACGTACGCGGCGGTCAGCTCGGCCTGTTCGGGTTGCCAGAACCCCTCGGCTGTCGCTTCCAACAGCCGGCCGGACAGGTCGTCGCGCCGCACGATGATCTCCCAGGCCGCCTGCTTCGCTGCCGGGTCGGGCAGGGCGGCCCGGCAGCGGGCGGCCCATTCCGCGCCCGTGGAGCTGACGTCGGCGGCTGCCTCGATGGCGATCTCCGCCTCGCCGGCGGCGCCCAGCACCACCAGTCGGTGCAGCACCGCCCAGCGCAGCTCCTCGTCGACCTTGAGGCCGACCGGCACGCCCCGGCCGGCGAGCCAGCCGACGAGCAGGTCGGCGTCGGTGGTGGCGGCGATCCAGCCCCGCGCGGCGGCGAGCTGTAACGACTCACCTGCCGGCGCGTCGTCGAGCAGGCGTCGGCACGCCCCGGCGATCCGGGCCAACGCGGTCGAGCGGGTCAGCGGGTCGAGGTAGCGGTCGACCAGCGAACGGCTGAGCGTCAGCACGTCCTCCGCGATGATCACCTGGGTCTCGGTGGGCAGCGCGGCGACCATCAGGTCGACCAGGCCGGTGACCGGGCGCTCCCCGTCGGTCGCCGCGTCCAGTGCCTCACCCCACAGCACCGCCCTGGCCAGCGGATCGGTCAGACCGGGCAGCACCAGCGGGACGGCCTCGGCCGACGCCGGGTCGAGACGCACCTTGGCGAAGGTGAGATCACCGTCGTTGAGGAGCAGCAGCCGGGCCGCCGGCTCGCCCGTCAGCTGACCCAGCACGGTCCGCCCACCGTCGGCGGCCGGGTCGATGTCCACCTCGTCGCGTTGGACGGTGCCGTCCGCCGGGTAGCGGCCCACGCCGATCCGGTGCGGGCGCAGCACCGGGTGCGACTCGGGTGCGGTCTGCACCACGGCGACCTCGGTGTAGCGGCCGTCGGCGTCGACGGCGACCTCGGCGCGCAACGTGTTGACCTGCGGCTGACGCAACCACAGCTCAGCCCAACCGGACAGGTCCCGCCCACTGCTGGCGGAGAGGCTGGTGAGCAGGTCGTCGAGGGTGGCGTTGCCGAAGCGGTGCGCCGCGAAGTGGGCGTTCAGACCGGCGAGGAACGCCTCGTCGCCGAGCCACGCGACCAGCTGCCGCAGCACGCTGGCCCCCTTGGCGTACGAGATGCCGTCGAAGTTGAGCAGGCCCTCGTCGGCGTCGGCCACCTCCTGCGGGGCGACCGGGTGGGTGGAGGGACGCTGGTCGGCCGCGTACCCCCAGGCCTTGCGGCGCATGGCGAAGGTCGTCCACGCCTGGTCGAAGCGGGTCGCCTCGGCGGTGACCCGGGTGCCCAGGTATTCGGCGAAGGACTCGTTCAACCACAGGTCGTCCCACCAGCGCATGGTGACCAGGTCTCCGAACCACATGTGCGCCATCTCGTGGGCGATGGTGGTGGCCCGCTGCTCGCGCTCGGTGTCGGTGACCGCCGAGCGGAACACGTAGTCGTCGCGGAAGGTGACGATGCCTGGATTCTCCATCGCCCCGGCGTTGAACTCGGGCACGAACGCCTGGTCGTACTTGCCGAACGGGTATCGCTCGGTGAAGAGCTGGTGGAACCGGTCCAGGGACTGCCGGGTGACAGTGAAGATCTCCTCGGCGTCGGCGTCCAGGTGCTCGGCGAGCGACCGGCGGCAGTAGATGCCCAACGGCACACCGTCGTGCTCGGCCCGCCGGACGTGGTACGGCCCGGCGATCAGCGAGAAGAAGTACGTGGCCAGCGGCGCGCTCGGGGCGAACTCCCAGCGGCCGGGGGTCGGGTTGGCGGCCAGCTCGGCGTTGCCGGAGACGATCCACTGCGGCGGCGCGGTGACCGAGAGGGTGAACGGGGCCTTGAGGTCGGGCTGGTCGAAGGCCGCGAAGATGCGCTGCGCGTTGTCGAGGAAGGACATGGCGTAGAGGTAGGTTTCGCCGTCGGCCGGGTCGACGAAGCGGTGCATCCCCTCCCCCGTCCTGGAGTACGCCATCTCCGCCTCGACGACCAGCGTGTTCGCCGCGCCGAGGTCGTCGAGCGGCAGCCGGTTGTCGGTGAGCAGGCCGGGGTCGAGGTCGCGGTCGTTGAGGCGTACACCCAGCAGTGTGGCGGGCTTGACCTCGGCGAAGGTCGCGGTGCCGGCGGTCGCCCGGAACCGGATCTCGACGCGGGAGCGGAACAGGTCGCCGTCACCGGTCAGGTCGAGGTCCACCTGATAGGACTCGACAGTAATCGACGCGCCACGCGCGGTCGCCTCTACACGGGTCAGGCTCGGCATCCGCTTATCCTGCCCGATGGGGATCGGCACCCGGTCACCACACGACCCTCGGCACTGGAGGAAAGAACCATGGCGCAGCACCCCAAGGGCGACTTCGACCTCTCGCGGGCGGTCTGGCAGCGGGCCGAAGGGGACACCTCCGACAGCGCCGTCGAGGTCGCCTTCGTCGACGAACTGATCGGTATGCGCAACTCGGCCGAGCCGGACGGGCCGGTGCTGGTCTTCACCCAGGCCGAGTGGGACGCGTTCGTGGCCGGCGCGCAGGACGGCGAGTTCGACCTGGACTGAGCGCGCCCGCCAACCCGTCGGAGTGGGATCGCCGTGCCGGTGCCCGTGCTCGGGGCACCGGCACGGCCACGTTGGCGGGCTGACCGACCCGCTCCCGGAGCCACCACCCGGGGCTCGTGGTCAGCCATCGCCGTCGCCCCAGCCCAGGCCACCGGGGCCCGGCGCATGGTGGAAGCCCGGATGGTCGGCCACGTCGACGCAGCGCTCGCCGTCTGGGCCGACCGCGCCGCAGAACAGCCGCTCAGCCCGCTGCCAGGCGTCCGCGGGTGACAGGGCCGCCGCACCGAGTGCCACCTCCGAGCGGAGCAGGCTCAGCGCCTCCGCGTACGCCACGGCCAGCTCGCGCGCCTCGGCCGGACCGGGCGCGGTGAAGCCCAGGTGCACGGTGAAGAACCGGTGCGGACGGGTGGGCCGCCGTGGCGGCCCGATCAGTGACCGCCCGTCGCGGCCTCCGCCCAAGGCCCCGGCCGCCCGCCGCTGCCGCCAGTGCGGCGATCTGTTGTCTCGCATCCGCCCTCCCCGTGGTCGTCCCACCAGCAGCAAACCAGATTCCGCCGCCCCTGGGAGGGGCCAGCCGCGCGGGGTTCAGCGGCGTCGACGGGGGTATGCGCGGCGGTAAACGGCGATCAGCCGCCCCTGTCCGTGAGGAGACCCGATGGCGACCATGCCGGCCGACCGCAGCCCGGACAGCACCCTCGCGCTGCTCCGCGCCGGTTACCGGTTCATCGGCGAGCGCTGCGAGCGGTACGGCAGCGACGTCTTCAAGGCCCGGATCCTGCTCGCCCCGACCATCTGCCTGCGCGGCCGGCCGGCGGCGGAGCTGTTCTACGACAACGACCGTTTCCAACGTGCCACCGCGATGCCGCTGCGCGTGCAGCGGACCCTGACCGGTCGGGGTGGGGTGCAGGGGCTGGACGGGTCGGAGCACCACGACCGCAAGGCCATGTTCATGTCGATCATGACACCGGTGGCGATCCGGCGGCTCGGTCAGCTCTTCGACGACGAGTGGCGAACCCGGATCGCCGCCTGGGAGGGCAGCGGTCCGGTGTCGCTCTACGACGAGTTGGGTCGGCTGCTGACCCGGGTGGTCTGCGCCTGGGCCGGAGTGCCGCTGCCCGCGTCACAGGTCGGGCGCCGCGCCGTCGAGCTGCACGCCATGGTCGAGGCCCCGGCGGTGGTCGGCCCCCGGCACTGGCGGGGACGGCTCGCCCGGTACCGCGCCGAACGGTGGCTCGCCGACCTCATCGAGCGGACCCGGGTCGGTTCCGCCCCGGCGCCGCCCGGCAGCGCTCTGGCCACGATCGCCGAGCACCGGGACGGGCAGGGCAATCTCCTCCCCCGGCGGATCGCTGCGGTGGAGCTGCTCAACGTGCTGCGCCCGGTGGTCGCCGTCGACCAGTACATCGCCTTCGCGGCGCTCGCCCTGCACGACCATCCGGCCTGGCGGGAACGGGTCCGCGAGGACGACGAAGCCACCGAGCACTTCGTCCAGGAAGTGCGCCGCTACTACCCGTTGTTCTCGATCGCGGCGGCCCGGGTCCGGCGGTCCTTCGACTGGCAGGGTCACCACTTCCCCCGCGGTCGACGGGTGCTGCTCGACCTCTACGGCACCAACCACCACCCGACGCTCTGGCCGCAACCGGAGCTGTTTCGCCCGGAGCGGTTCGCCGGCCGCCGGGTGGATCCCTTCGAGCTGATCCCGCAGGGCGGCGGTGACTACGGGGCCGGCCACCGCTGCGCCGGTGAGGGGATCACCATCGACCTGATGAAGCGGGCGGTCACCAACCTGACCGCCGCCATGCGCTACGACGTGCCCGTCCAGAACCTGGCACTGGACCTGCACCGGATTCCCGCGCTGCCGCCCCTCGGCCTGACCCTCACCAACGTCCGCCGAACCGCCTGAGCGGACGACGATCGTGCCTGGTCGAGGGGACGGGACGGTACGGCGGACCGACGCCGCACCGACCCGGCTGCCGATGACGTACGTGCTGCCGCTGCGCTGGCACTCCGACGGGGGCCTGGCCGAGCTGACCGACCACCTGCGCTGGCTGGCCGACCGGGTCGAGGTGCTCGTGGTCGACGGCTCGCCTGCGGATCTCTACGCACGGCACGCCGAGGCGTGGCGGGGGCTGGTTCGGCACCTCCCACCGGACCCGGGCGAACGTGGGCTCAACGGCAAGGTGCTCGGCGTCCGCACCGGCGTCCGCGCGGCCGGCCACGAGCAGGTGGTGATCGCCGACGACGACGTCCGGTACGACGAGGCCGCGCTGACCGCGGTGCACCGGCTGCTGGGCCGGGCCGACCTGGTACGACCGCAGAACTACTTCGACCCGCTGCCCTGGCACGCCTGGTGGGACACCGGCCGCACCCTGCTCAACCGGGCGCTCGGGGCGGACTACCCGGGCACCCTCGCCGTGCGGCGCAGCACCTTCCTCGCCATGGGCGGGTACGACCCGGACGTGCTCTTCGAGAACCTGGAGCTGATCCGTACCGTGCGTGCGTACCACGGCACCGAGGCCGCCCCGGCCTGGCTGTACGTCCGCCGGCTACCTCCGGACGCCGCACAGTTCCGCCGTCAACGGGTCCGTCAGGCGTACGACGATCTGGCTCAGCCGGCTCGCCTGCTGACCGCGCTCGCGGTGCTGCCGGTGCTGGCGGCGGCAGTCGCGTCCCGCCGATTCGGGCTGCTGCTCGGCGCGGTGGCCGGGGTCGTCGCGCTGGCCGAGACGGGTCGCCGCCGCGCCGCCGGACGCCACGTGTTTCCACCGACCACGGCCTTGGCAGCCCCGCTCTGGCTGCTGGAACGCGGCGCCTGCAGTTGGCTGGCACTCGCCCAGCGCTTCCTGGTCGGCGGCGTCCGCTACCACGACACCCGTATCCGCCACGCCGCCAACCCCGCCCCGCACACCCGCGCGATCTTGCACTTTCTGTCGGGACAGAACGTCTGACAAGACCACCCGAACCTGCAAGATCGCGAGGGCGAGGCAACGCCATTGCGTTAGGCGGAACGGCCGTTCGTCAACCGGCGCCGCCTCGTCGATCATGCAGTTGTGGTGGGCAACAAAACGCCTGTAAACGGCTAAGCCGGGCACCACAAGTGCATGATCGACGCGCGCCCGCACTGCCCCTGAGCCCCTTCGCCAGCACGGGTTGACCCGCCGGCCACCGCGCTAACGCAAGTGTGGGGCGAGGGCGGGGGGCGGGGTGCAGGGGCGGGAGTGCGACAGCTCGCGGGCACCGGGGGTGGCCGCGAGCTGTCGTGCTGGGGTGGGTGGGTCAGTGCGTGACGTGGTGCTGTGCCTGGTCCTTGACGTCGTGGGCGGCGGACGTCGTGTCGTCCTTGACCGCGTGCACGGCGTCCTGAGCGGTGGACTTCACCGCCTCGGCGGCCTGCTGGGCCGGCTCACGCAGCTCGCTGGCCACCTCGCTCAGCTTCTCCTTCACCGCCCCGCTGTGCTCGCTGACCTTGGCCTTCACCTGGGTGGCGGCCTGCTGCTCGCGACGGGAGGCCGGGATCAGCGACGAGGCCAGCCAGCCGACCCCGAACGCGATCAAGCCGGCGGCGAGGGGGTTGCCCTGGGACTTCTGCCGGATCACCTGCGGCGCGCTGTGCGCGGCGTCGCTGACAGTGGCGGCCGCCGAGTGCGCGGCGTCGCTGACGCTGGAGGCAGCCGACGAGGCGCGGTCACCCACCGAGTGGGCGGCCTGGCCGGTGCCGTGGCCGAGGTCAGACGCGGTTCCCATGACCTTGTCCCTCACATTCTGCAGAGCGGAACGGGCCCGCTGCTTGCGGTCGTCGACGATGCGGCTGGGGCTGACCTTGTACGCCAGCGCATCCACATCAGAGCTGAGGCTGTTACGGGTGGCTTCGATCTCGCGGCGGATCTGATCGGGATCGGTGCTCATCGGGTGACTCCCTCCGGGTGCGGCTTGAGCGCGTCGGGGATCCGCTGCACGCTGTCGTTGGTCTGCTTGAGCCCGCGCACGTGCTGGGCGTTCTTCTTGGCCATCGAGTAGAGGACGGCGGCGACCACGGCCCAGATGATGGCCACGATCAGCGCGGCCAGGCCGGAGTCCATGACGTTGTCCAGGAACTGCCACACGGCGATGGACACGAAGAGGGCCACCATGTAGCCGCCGAAGCCGGCACCGCCGAAGAGGCCCGCGGCCTTGCCGGCCTTCTTGCCCTCCTGGCGGATCTCGGCCTTGGCCAGCTCGACCTCCTGACGCATCAGCGTCGACAGGTCGGTGGTGACCTGACGCATCAGGTCACCCAACGAACTGCCCTTCACCTCCGACGCGGTGTGCGGGGCACCCGCGTCGTGGTAACCGGAGTCCAGTCCGGACCCCTGCGTCGGCATGGTCATGCCGTCGTCTCCCTTCGGATGACTGGGCGGGTCACGGGCGAGGGCTGCCGCTGGACGGCACGCCCGGCAGCGGGTCGGTCTGGGTCACCGGCGGCAGCGGCTGACCGGTGCCGGAGTAGTCCGAGGAGTCGCCCCGGCTCGGGTCGGCGTAGGTGCCGGGCGCCTGGTCGGCGTAGGTGCCGGACGCCTGGTCGGGGTAGCCACCGGACGTCGGCGGGGTGTGCGTACCCGGGGTCGAGTCGAGGTAGCCGCCCGCCGGGACGGCGTCCGGCACCGCGCGAGGCGCCGGCGGCGGCGTCGGGATCACGGCGGTCTGCTCCGGGTCGTACGCCCCGGCGCCCCGGAAGGTCGAGGAACCGTTGCCGGAGTCGCCGCTGGCGGCCGAGATGCCGCGGGTCAGCCGGCCGGCCAGCACACCGAGGACCGCCGCCCCGACCAGGAAGGTGCCCGGGTTACGCCGTGCGTAGTCACGCACCTCGGTGATCAGATCGCCGGGCTCGCGCTGCTCAAGCCAACCGGCGACGCCGTGCACCCGGTCGGCGGCCTGGCGGGCCAGCTCGGTCACCGGGCCGGCCTGGCCACCCTGCTCGGCCATCGAGCGCATCTCGTCGGCCAGCGAGCGCAGCCCACCGGCGGCTCGGCGCTGCTGCTCACCGGTCTGGCTGGCGAGCTGGTTGCGGGCCTCGCCGTACAGGTTGCGGGCCTGCCGGGCCGCCTCACGGCCAACCTCGGCGCCCTGCTCCTTGGCGGTCTGGGCGACCGCGCCACCAGCCTGCGCGGCCTCCGACCCGACCTGGCGCGCCTGGTCGCGGACGCCACCGCCGTTGGTCGACTGCTGCCCGTACGTGGAGGACGTAGATGAAAGATCGTAAGTCATGATTTCCCTTCCGCTCAGGAAGTCGTCGCGGTTGTGCTGGGGGGATGCGGTCGCGTCGCCGCGGCCGCTGACCATTCACCTACCCTGCGTTTCGCCGTCCATACCTCTTCGTGCATTTCTCTGCGCGGCCCACCGGATGGACTTCAAAATGGAGGATCGTCGGGCTGCGTCACGTCGCCGCTGCGGACAGTGAGGTTCGCGAAGGCTGGCAGAGCCACGGAGGGGGCAGCGATGGCACGAGGCGCACGGGGCGGCCGAGCGGCCGGCCCCCGACCCCGGGTCCAGCTGGCCGCGCTGGTCGTGGCCGGGGTCTTCCTGCTGATCGGCGTCCTCGGCTTCATCCCCGGCATCACCACCGACTACGGCGAGCTGCGGTTCGGCGGGCACCACTCGGACGCCCACCTGCTCGGGCTGTTCCAGGTGTCGATCCTGCACAACGCGGTGCACCTGCTCTTCGGGCTGGCCGGCCTGGTGCTGGCCCGCAGCGTCGCCGGTGCCCGGGTGTTCCTGGCCGCCGGTGGCGCGATCTACCTCGCCCTCTGGCTGTACGGCCTGGGGATCGAGGCGATCAACCCGGAGGGCGGAGCGAACATCCTGCCGGTCAACGACGCCGACAACTGGCTGCACCTCGCGCTCGGCTTCGGGATGCTCGCGCTCGGGCTGCTGTTGTCGAACCAGGCGGGCACCGGCGGACGCCTGGACAGCCCCGCCGACCGGCACTGACCTGGGCCGCAGGCGCTGCGGAGCGGCGCGCCGCCGATCTGGGTCAGGCCGCGACCGGCAACCGCTTGGCGAAACAGACGCTGTACGGGTTGCCCACGTACTCGCCGTAGACCGGGATCTGCTGGTAGCCGCACGAGGTGTACAGCGCGATCGCGGCCGGCAGGTAGGTGCCCGTCTCCAGGCACACCACCGAGTGCCCCTGCCGGAACGCGCACTCCTCCAGCGCGGCGAGCAACTGACGAGCGATCCCCCGCCCCCGGTACCCGGGCCGGACGTACATCCGCTTGACCTCGCTGGTCTCGGCATCGATCGTCTGGAGCCCGCCGCAGGCGACCGCCCGGCCGTTCACCACCACCGCCAGGTAGCGGACGTCGTCATGAGGGACGAAGACCTGCCCATCCAACCCACCATCGGCCTCGCGCAGCTCACGCTGCTGCGCGGTGACCATGGCGGCGATCTCCGGATCGATGGCAGGCCGGGACTCGATCAGCATCACCCCACGCTAGGACGCGCGGATTTCGCGGAGGTTTCCGGAAATCAACCCCGTCACGGAGCGCAACGGACTACTCGGCGTCGTCCTCATCGGCCATGTCGTCGTCGAGGTCGTCGGACGAGTCCGCGCCCACCTCGTCCGCCGACCGCACCCGGCGAGCCTTCCGGGCGGCGAGCCGATCCGCGGCGGAGAGCCGGTTCGACTTCTCCTCCAGGCGGACGTCGGTGCCCCGGTTGCCGGGTACGAAGTCCACGCCGGCGTAGAGCGTCGGCTGCCAGTCGAACTCGCGCTCACCGATCCGGACCAGATCACCGGGCTGCGCGCCGGCCTTGGCCAGCTTTTCCTCCACCCCGAGCCGGGCCAGCCGGTCAGCCAGGTAGCCGACCGCCTCGTCGTTGTCGAAGTTGGTCTGCTTGACCCAGCGTTCCGGGCGGACACCGCGGACGGTGAACGAGCCGTCCGCCTCGGCCGTGACGGTGAAACCGTCGTCGTCCACGGCCATCGGGCGGATCACGATCCGGGTCGGCTCGGCGGGCGGAGCGGCCTTACGCTCCGCGTCGACCAGCTCGGCCATCGCGTAGGTCAGCTCCTTGAGCCCTTCCCGGGTGGCCGCGGAGACCTCGAACACCCGGTAACCGCGCTCCTCCAGGTCGGGGCGCACGATCTCGGCGAGGTCGCGGCCGTCCGGCACGTCGACCTTGTTGACGGCGACCAGCCGTGGGCGGTCGGCCAGGCCGCCGTACTGGCTCAGCTCTGCCTCGATGGCGTCGATGTCGGCCACCGGGTCACGGCCAGGCTCCAGGGTCGCCGAGTCGATGACGTGCACCAGCACCGCGCAGCGCTCGATGTGCCGCAGGAACTCCAGGCCCAGACCCTTGCCGGTGGCCGCGCCGGGGATCAGGCCCGGCACGTCCGCGACGGTGAAGGTGTGGTTGTCCATCCGGACCACACCGAGGTTGGGCACCAGGGTGGTGAACGGGTAGTCGGCGATCTTCGGCTTCGCGGCGGAGATCACCGAGATCAGCGACGACTTGCCGGCGGACGGGAAGCCCACCAGGCCCACATCGGCGACGCTCTTCAGCTCCAGCACGATGTCCAGTTGGTCGCCGGGCTCCCCCAGCTCGGCGAAGCCGGGCGCCTTGCGCTTGGCGTTGGCCAGCGAGGCGTTGCCCCGCCCGCCGCGCCCGCCCCGGGCGACCTCGAAGGTGGTGCCGGCGCCGACCATGTCGGCCAGCACGGTGCCATCGAGGGCCTGCACCACGGTGCCGTTGGGCACCTTGAGCACCAGGTTGCGGCCGTTGGCCCCGTCCCGGTTCGAGCCGGCGCCGCCCTTGCCGTTGTCGGCCTTGACGTGCGGGTGGAAGTGGAAGTCGAGCAGCGTGGTCACCTGCGGGTCGACCACCAGGGACACGCTGCCCCCGTGCCCACCGTTGCCGCCGTCCGGCCCACCGAAGGGCTTGAACTTCTCGCGGTGGATCGAGACACAACCGTGCCCGCCATCGCCGGCCTGCAGATGCAGAACGACCCGGTCAACGAACGTTGCCACGGCGTCAATCCTTCCAGCGAGGTCCGACCTCGCACTTCGCGAAAAAGGCTAAGCGGGCCGCGACCCGGAGGTCCGCGGCCCGCTTAGCCCGAGAACTACTGCTGCGGAACGATGCTGACGGTCTTGCGACCGCGCTTGGTGCCGAACAGGACCGCACCGGCGGACAGCGCGAACAGCGTGTCGTCGCCGCCACGGCCGACCAGGTCACCGGGGTGGAACTTGGTGCCACGCTGCCGGATGATGATCTCACCGGCGCTGACGACCTGACCACCGAAGCGCTTCACGCCAAGTCGCTGGGCCGCGGAGTCACGACCGTTACGCGAGCTGGACGCACCCTTTTTGTGAGCCATTGGAGGACGACCTACTTCCCGCTGGAGATGCCGGTCACCTTGACCTGGGTCAACGGCTGGCGGTGACCCTGGCGCTTGTGGTAGCCGGTCTTGTTCTTGAACTTGTGGATCCGGATCTTCGGGCCCTTGGTGTGCGCGGCGATTTCGCCGGACACCGCGACCTCGGCAAGCTTCGCCGCGTCGGTCACCAGGTCGTCACCGTCGACGAGGAGCACCGCGGTGAGCTTCACCGCGTCACCGGGGGCACCGGTGAGCTTCTCGACCTCGATCACGTCGCCCTCGGCGACCTTGTACTGCTTGCCGCCGGTCTTGACGATCGCGTACATCGGAGGCGGACTCCCTGTCGTTGAGGCTGCTGGCGGTCGTCCCCGCGGCGGCTCGCCGGGTAGCAGTGCACGGCGGCGCGGGCACACGGGAACTCGGCACACCAAAGGTGGGCCGCAGGCAAGAGTACGCCATTGCTGGCCCGGACCCCAAACCGGCCCGCCCTGGTCAGCGCGCGCAGAGCTGATCCAGGCGCTGCTGGAGCCGGTCGAGTTCGGTCTCGTCGATCGACTCGACGTCGGCACCGAGCGCGGAAACTTCGGTTCCGATGTCGGTGAGCAGCGTCTTGAGCTGCGGATCGTTGGTCCGTTCCGACTGCTCCCGCAGCACGGCCCGCCAGTCGGCCAGTGCCGCCTCGGCCCGCCCCCGGGCCGCCTCGGCCGTGTGGCTGTCCCCGGCGCCCACCGCCGCGAGCATCTGGCCCAGCTCCGCCACGTACGTCCGGACGCCGGTCCTGGTGGCCTCCTGTGCGGCGGTGCAGACCTGGGTGGCGTCGCCGCCCGCCACACCACCGCCGGCCGGCATGCCGGCCGGTCCGGGAGAGGTGCCGGCGGCCGCCGAGCCGGCGCCCTCGGCGCTGCCGCCGGTGGACCCGTCGGTGGCGCAGCCGGCCGCGCCGACAAGCATGGTGAGCAGCGCGGTGACGGCGAGCAGACGGCGCATCTTCTTCTCCTGACCTGGACAGCCGATCGAGGACCGGATGGCCGCAACGGCGCGAGGCCCCTCCCCGTCACTTTGCCGGGAGAGGGGCCTCGTCAAACACGTGGCCGGTCAGGCGCTCAGGGGCGGGTCCGCCGACGGGCGCCACCGCGACGCGACCGGCGACGGCCGCCGCCGCCCTCGGTGCTCTCCTCGTCGCCCTCACCGTCAGCGAGCGCGTCCGGGTCGTCGGCCGCGGCCAGCCGAGCCGACTCACCCTGTTGAGCGTCGGAGATCGCCGGCGCGGCGGCGGTGTCCGACTCGTAGCGGGACAGGTCGTAGCCCATGGTGTCCTGGTAGCCGGCGTCCGGTTCGGCGGTGGTGTCGGTGTCGACGACCTCGACCACGGTCCGCTCCGCCGGGGCGTTCTTGCGCGCCCGGCGGCGGGACGACGTGGCTGTGGCACCCTGCTCGGCCGCCGGAGCGGCAGCCACCGACGAGGCGACCGCCTTGACCTTCTCTCCCGCACCAGCGGGACGCGGCTTCTCCGGCACCGGCTCGGTGTGGATGATGACGCCCCGACCCTTGCAGCACTCGCAGGTCTCGCTGAACGCCTCCAGCAGGCCCGCACCGATCCGCTTACGGGTCATCTGCACCAGGCCGAGCGAGGTGATCTCGGTGACCTGGTGCTTGGTGCGGTCCCGGCCCAGGCACTCGGTCAGTCGACGCAGCACCAGCTCACGGTTCGACTCCAGCACCATGTCGATGAAGTCGATCACCACGATGCCGCCGATGTCACGCAGCCGGAGCTGACGGACGATCTCCTCCGCCGCCTCCAGGTTGTTGCGGGTGACGGTCTCCTCCAGGTTGCCCCCGGAGCCGGTGTACTTGCCGGTGTTGACGTCGACCACAGTCATCGCCTCGGTGCGGTCGATCACCAGCGAGCCGCCGGAGGGCAGGAAGACCTTCCGGTCCAGGCCCTTGATGATCTGCTCGTCGATCCGGTACTCGGCGAAGACGTCGCTCGTGCCGACGTGCCGGCGCACCCGGTCGACCAGGTCCGGCGAGACGTGCGACAGGTACGACTCGACGATGTCGTACGACTGCTCGCCCTCGATCACCAGCTCGCGGAAGTCCTCGTTGAACAGGTCCCGAACAACCCGGATGACCAGGTCGGGCTCCCCGTAGAGCAGCGCCGGAGCGCCACCCTCGGCGGCCTTGGCCTGGATGTCCTCCCACTGCGCCTGAAGCCGCTTGACGTCGCGGGCCAGCTCGTCCTCGGTGGCACCCTCGGCGGCGGTCCGGACGATCACGCCCGCGCCGTCCGGGACCAGCTTCTTGAGCACGTCGCGCAGCCGCTTGCGCTCGTTGTCCGGCAGCTTGCGGCTGATCCCGGAGGCGTTGCCGTTGGGCACGTAGACCAGGTGCCGGCCGGAGAGCGCGATGTGGCTGGTCAGCCGTGCGCCCTTGTGCCCGATCGGGTCCTTGGTGACCTGGACCAGCACCGAGTCGCCGGAGCGCAGCGCCTGCTCGATCGAGCGGGCCCGCCCTTCCAGCCCGGAGGTGTCCCAGTTGACCTCGCCGGCGTACAGCACCGCGTTGCGGCCCCGGCCGACGTCGACGAACGCGGCCTCCATGCTCGGCAGCACGTTCTGCACCTTGCCCAGGTACACGTTGCCGGCCATCGTCCCGGAGGAGTTGCGGGTGACGTAGTGCTCGACCAGCACGCCGTCCTCGAGGACGGCGATCTGGGTGCGGTCGCCGCGCTGGCGAACCGCCATCACCCGGTCGACGGCCTCCCGGCGGGCCAGGAACTCCGACTCGCTGAGGATCGGCGGGCGGGTACGGCGCTGCTCCCGACCGTCCCGGCGGCGCTGGCGCTTGGCCTCCAGCCGGGTCGAGCCGGACACACCCTGCACCTCGTCGACGGTCCGGCGCGGCTCGCGGATCTTCACCACGGTCGGCACGCCGTCGTCCGCCGCGCCCTCGGTGTCACCGGCGCCACGACGGCGACGGCGACGGCGACGACGGGTCAGGCCGTCCCCGCCCTCGGACTCCTCATCCTCGTCGCCCTCGGCCTCGGCCTCGGCGGTCTCTTCCTCGTCGGCCTGCGCCGCCTCCTCGGACTCCTCGTCCTCGGCGTCGTCGGCCCCGCCCTTGCCCCGGCCACGGCCCCGGCGACCACGCCGGCGGCGGCGACGCGCGGCGGCGCTGTCCTCGTCGTCCTCATCCGCCTCGGTGGCCTCGTCGGCCTCCTCGGTCGGCTCCTCTTCGGCCTCGACCGCCTCGATCGGCTCCACCGGCTCGACCTCGCGGCGACCACGCCGACGGCGGCGGGACGGCTCGGCGGCTTCCTCGACGGCCGGCTCCTCGGTCGCCGCAGCGGCCTCCGCCGGCCGGGTCACCGGCACGGCGTCCGGCTGCGGTGCCATGAACAGCACGGTGGGCGCGGAGAGCGCAGCCCGCCGACGACGGGTACGCGGCTGCTCCGGCTCGATCTCGGCCGGCTCGTTCGGCTCATCCGTCACACCGGGCACGGCCGCACCCGGCGACACCTCGCCGGGGCGCTCCGGTGCGGCACTGCTCCAGGCCGGCTCGGCGGCGGACGTGCTCGGAAGGGCCGCGGAGTCGTTCAACTCGGCCTCGGCCTCGCGCAGGTCGGACTCCACCGGCTCGTCGGCGACGACCGGCTCCTCGGCCACCGGCTCCTCGACGGCGGGCGCCTCGTCGGCGGCGGCCGGCTGCTCGGTGGCGGGCGGCTCCTCGACGGCGGCCGGCGTGGCCTTCTTACGCCGGGTACGGGTCACCTTGACCGGCGGAACCACCTCGGCCGAGGCTGCCTCCGCGGACGCGGCGACCAGCGGCTCCTCGGCCGTCGCCTCGACGGCGGTGGCCTTGCGGCGGCGCCGGGGAGTCTTCGGAGCGGCGTCCAGGTCGGCGGAGACCGGCGCGAAGACCTCCGCCTGCGGCGACTCGGCGCTGCCGGCCGCACCGGTGGACGCCTCGGCCGGGGCATCGGTCTGCTCCGGCTGGTTGACCGGGGCGGCCCGACGACGGGTCGCCCGGGTACGCCGCACCGGCGCGGCCGGCTCGGCGGCCTCACCGGGAGCGCTCTCCGCGCCGGCGGGTTCCACCGAGGCCGAACCGGCCGCGGTAGTGGGGGGCGCGACGGCGGCGCCGTCGGCGGTGCTGCTCTGGTCGGCGGTGTCGCTGGCCGGCTGTGAACCGGTCCGTTCGCCGCCCTCGGGCTCGTTCTCGAGCATGGACGTTCTCCAGTTCTGGCTACCCCGGGCGCGGGTGAGCGCTGCCACGCAGGGTCGCCGCAAAAGTGTTTCCGCCGGGCGCGCGTGGTGCGCGACCGCCGAAGTCTGCCTGCCAGAGCACGGACCGTCGGTCAGTGCCCAACGATGGCTGCCCCGTCGCGGTCCGCATCCAACGGATCCACGATCGCACCCTGCGCGGTCAACGTGCCCTGAGCCAGCCGGGTCACCCTCGGCGAAACCGGCGGCTCCAGGTCGGCCACCACGCGGAGGCCGGAAAGGACGTCATCGGGCCGTACGGACGGGGTGACCTGCCGCACGACCAGTTCGAGTATCGCACACGGTACGGCCGGCGCCCCGGAAGGCGTCGGCGTAGGCGGTTGGACATCGATCGATATCACGGCGGCTCGGGCGTCGAAAGTACGTCGTCCCTGCTTGGTCATCCGCTCGACCAGCACCTCCTCGGCCGCGACGAAGGCGTCCACCGCGGCGCGCAGCACCGCTGTGTCGACCTCCGGCAACTCGATGTACCAGTGCGACGCCTCGATCCGGTCCGGCAGGTTGCCCCCCTCGGCGATCACGGCGTCCAGGACGTCCAGCCCCGGTGAGAGCGCGGCGTCCAACGCGGCGCGCAGCGCCTCCGGGTCGACAGCGGCCTGGAGCGCGATCTCCAGGTACTCCGCCTCGCTCGCCACCCCGGTGGGCGCGGCGCTGGCGTAGGAGATCTTCGGGTGCGGGTGGAAACCCTGGGAGAAGGCGACCGGCACCGCGGCCCGGCGTAGCGCGCGCTCGAACGCCCGGGCGAAGTCCCGGTGCGAGGTGAATCGCAACGGCCCGCGCTTGGCGTACCGGATGCGGACGCGCTGGACGACCGGTGCCTGGCCGCCCTCGGGTTGAGGCTTTCTGGCGATCGTGGGCTCCTCGGGTGTTACCTGCGTGTCCGCCCATCCTGGCGCAGGGCTCGTGACGGTACGCAACCGGGGCGGTCGCATCGCCCCGGCAGACGGGTGCAAACCGGTCGCCGAGGTGGTGACCACCCGCCGCGAAAGCCGATGGCCGGCCGGTGACCCGGAGGTCACCAGCCGGCCAGCAGGATCGAGACCGGTTACCGCTCCCTCGGCGGAGCGGGCGGCGCCCCACCCGGCGGACCGAAACCGGGGGGTGGGCCGTAACCAGGCTGCGGGCCGTATCCAGGGGGTGGGCCGTAACCAGGGGGTGGGCCGTAACCAGGCTGCGAGCCGTGACCGGGCGGCGGCGGGTAGCCGGGCGGCGGGGCGTAGTCCGCGTCCGACGGCGGGTACCCGCCCGGTGCCGCCCGGTCGAGCACCTCGTCCGGGATCTGGGCGGCCCGGACCGCCTCCCGCCGGTACCGACGGCGGTTCCAGATGAGGAACACCGCCAGCCCCAGCAGCAACACCAGCACCACGGCGATGCCGATGCCCACCACCATGACCTGCTGGTCGGTGGGCCCACCGCGATCGCCGTGCTGGGTGACGTCGAACTCCTCGTCCGCGCCCCCGGTGCGCGCCGCGCCCGGGTCGGTCGCCGCGGCCGGGTCGAGTAGCGGGTTGGTGGTGACCGGCGGCACATTCGCGGTCAGCGCCTTCACCGGGTCGATCACCCCGAAGCCGTACTGCGGATCTCGGCCGGACGGGCCGGCGTCCCGTGCGGTCCGGATGATTCGGTTGATCACGTTTGCGGCGTCGAGGTTCGGATACTTCGCCCGGATCAACGCGGCCAGACCGGAGACGATCGCAGTGGCGTCGGAGGTTCCGTCGCCCCAGCCGTAACCCTCCTCGTTGGCGGTGTTGTAGATGCGGTCGCCCGGCGCGGCGATCACCGCCTCCGGCCCCTGGACCGAGCCGGACCAGAACGTGCCGCCCCTTGTCGTCCCGGTGACCGCGATCACACCGGGAGTGTTGGCCGGCCTGATGACGGCGCTGTCGCCATCGGCCGTGTTGCCGGCGGCGGCGACAACCACGACGTTGCGGTCCAGCGCGTACTTGATCGCGCTCACCTCCGGAGGGTCGGAGATGCCCGGGCTACCCAGGGAAATGTTGATCACCTTGGCGCCACCGTCGACGGCCATCTGGATGCCGCGCGCAATCGCCGCGCTAGTGGCGGCTCGGCCAGTCTTCTGCAATCTGATCGGCAGGATCTTCGCCCCGGGGGCGATGCCGTCCACACCGTCCCGGCTGGCCTTCGCCGCGATGATGCCGGCCATGTGCGTGCCGTGCCCGTCCTCGTCGGCCCGGCCGTCTCCGGAGGCGCCGTAGCTGCGACCACCGGCCAGCACCTGACCCTGCAGGTCCGGGTGGCTGGCCTCGACGCCGGTGTCGAGCACGGCCACGACCACGCCCCGCCCGGTCGAGATCTTGTGCGCCTGGTCGATCCGCAGCTCATCCAGATACCACTGCTCGGCCCGCCGGGGCGCGGCGGCCGCCGGTTGGGCGGCCCCCACCACCAGGAGCCCCGCCAGCAGGCAGGCGGTCACCCGCCGGAGCGCTCCACCGTTCACCCTCATCCGTCCATCCTCATCGAAGGACACCCGGGGACGCGCCGTCACCAGGACCCCACGGATCGTCATCCTCAGTCAACCACGACGAATGCTCGGAGCCGGTGCCGCCACCACCATGCCCGGCGCCACCCGCGCCGCCCATCATGCCGCCGCCCATGACCCCGGCGCCCGCAGCGCCACGCGCGCCGCCCGCGATCCCGGCGCCGCCGGCGGCGGTGCGAAGCGCGTTCGACGCGCTCGTCAACGGTGGCACCTTTCCGTTGCCGCCGCCCACCATGCCGGGGATGCCACCAACGCCGATCCCGCCGCCCGCGCCAAGGCCACCGCCGCCGATACCGCCGGCCGAGCCGACGCCGGCCCCACCACCACCGAAACCACCGCCGGCGCCGCCACCGAGCCCGGCACTGCCGACCCCGCCGCCGCCAAGGCCACCGCTCAGGCCGCCGACGCTACCCGGGCTGGCACCAGCCAGACCGCTGCTGTAGCCGTCGTCGCCGCCGGGGTAGCCCGGGTAACTGGAGCCGGTCGACGGGGGTGTGAGCTGGCCGGTGCCGGTGGGCGAGCCATCGCCGATCCCACCGGGTCTGTTCGGGGAGAACGGATCGACGGTGGAGGTCGGACCACCCGTGTCGCCGATGCCCGGTGGCCTGCTGTCGATCGTGGGACCGCCACCACCGACGTCGGGCTTGCCGCCGAAGTCGCCACCACCGACGTCGGACCGCCCCTTCGGCGGAATCAGAGGATCCCGTTCGAAATCGTCCCGCACGATCCCATCCGGGCTGTTCACGATGAGCTTGGGACGCTCGGTGTACACCGCCTGGGGCAGCGGCGCCATCGCGGTGTTCGCGGCCTGCTGGTTGTCCCGGTACCAGTTGTCCAGGTGGGACTTGGTGTCCCACCAGCCGCCCCGCTTCTGGTCGCCGGCCTGGCCGTCGACCTTCATTGTCGCTTCCAGGTCGTCGGCCTTGTCGCGGAAGGCGCCGTCGGCGTACGAGGCCGGGTTGTTCTGGTAGTCCTGCCGCAGCGCGGCGAGGAAGCCCGACGAACTCTCGCCGTCGCGGGCATCGTCGAGCTCGGTGCCGTTGGGCAGGCTCCACTCGTTGAAGCCGAAGTCGTCCATCAGCGGGATCGGGATCGTGGAGACCGACTTGCGGATGTCGCCCTCGATCCGCGTCAACGCGCCACTGACGTTTGTCGCGTCGGTGATCAGATCCTCGATCTGCTTGCCGATCTTGCCCAGGTGCTCGCGGTACGCGTCACCGCCGCTGCCCTTCCAACCGGCGAGCATCCCGGGCAGGCCGCCGACGTGCGGGCGTTCCTGACCGGTTGCGATCGGACCGACGAACGACCGGCCGACGAGCGCGTCCCGCAGCTGGCTCAGGCCGCTGGAGAGATTGCTCCAGCCCGCCCCAACCGATCCGACCGTCTCCGGGTCCGCGGAGAGCGTCACCTCACGGACGCACCGCTCCCAGGTTCCTCCAGCCATGACGTCCCCCTCAGGCGGTGGGCGGGTAGGTGGGCGCGCCGCTGGCGGTGGGCGGCGGCGCCGCCGACTCCAGCAGTCGCTCGATCTCCTTGCCGTTGGCGCCGTTACGCGCCTCGGTGTCACGGAACGCCTTGGCGATCTCCTCGGTGCCCTCCTTGAGGGCGGCGAGCTTCTGGGAGAGCGTCGTGAGGTGCGCTTCCATGTTCACCGTGGACGTCTCCAGGGCCCGCCACTGCATACGGGCGTCCTCGTACGCGCCGAAGGGAGTGCCGTTCGGAACGGTCTGGGCGCTGTTGCTGTCGCCCTTCATCCGCTCCTTGATGCGTTCCATCTCGTACTTGAGCGTGTCGTCGATGTACTGCCGGAGCCGCTCGACGTACGTGGCGGCGGCGTCCAGGTCCTCGACGCTGACGTGTAGATCGCCGATGCTCGGCGGCGGGATGCTGCCCATGTGCTTCCTCCCCCGTCCCCGACCCGCCGGGTCGGTCCATGTCAGACGCAGCGTATCGAGTCTGACCTAGTCGAGGCAGCCCCAGCCACCACCACGTGGTACAGATGGCGGCCGATATCGGGGAAGGTCCGGCGCGGGCGACAACGCGGCGGTGCCCGAACAACGCCAACGGGCCCGCGAGACGCGGGCCCGTTGGACGACATGTCGGATGTGGAGGGTGGTGCGGCACCTGCGCTGCCCGGGGGCAGCCCGGTCAGGAGTGCGAGTGGCCCGACGGGACCTTCATGCCGTTGCCGCCCAGCGGGGTGAGCGGCAGCAGCTTCTTGCCGGTCGGGCCGATCTGGATCTCGGTGTCCATCGATGGGCAGACGCCGCAGTCGAAGCAGGGCGTCCACCGGCAGTCGTCCTGCTCGAACCCGCTGACCGAGTCCTGCCAGTCCTGCCAGAGCCAGTCCTTGTCCAGGCCCGAGTCGAGGTGGTCCCAGGGAAGGACCTCCAACTCGTCGCGCTGGCGGGTGGTGAACCAGTCGAGGTCCACCCCGAACGCGGGCAGCGTCTCCGCCGCCGCGTCCACCCAGCGCTGGTACGAGAAGTGCTCGCTCCAACCGTCGAACCGGCCGCCGTTCTCCCAGACCTTGCGGATCACCGAGCCGACCCGGCGGTCACCCCTGGAGAGCAGCCCTTCGATGAGCGACGGCTCACCGTCGTGGTAGCGGTAGCCGATGGCCCGGCCCAGCGAGCGGTCCGCGTTGATGGCCTGCTTGAGGATCTTGAGCCGGTGGTCGATGACCTCCGGGCGGTCCATCGCGGCCCACTGGAACGGGGTGTGCGGCTTCGGCACGAACCCGCCGATGGAGACCGTGCAGCGGATGTCCTTGGAGCCGGTCGCGGCCCGACCGGCCCGGATCACCTCGTGGGCCATCTCGGCGATCTCGAGGACGTCCTCGTCGGTCTCGGTGGGCAGGCCGCACATGAAGTAGAGCTTCACCTGCCGCCAACCGTTGGTGTACGCGGTGACGACCGTACGGATCAGGTCTTCCTTCGACACCATCTTGTTGATGACCTTGCGGATCCGTTCCGACCCACCCTCCGGGGCGAAGGTCAGGCCGGTACGCCGCCCGTTGCGGGACAGCTCCTGCGCGAGATCGATGTTGAAGGCGTCCACCCGGGTCGACGGCAGCGACAGCGAGACGTTCGTGCCCTCGTACTGCTGGGCGAGGCCCGAGCACATGTCGCCGATCTCGGAGTGGTCCGCCGAGGAGAGCGACAGCAGGCCCACCTCGTTGAACCCGGAGAACTCCAGGCCCTCGCGGACCATCTGACCGACCGTGGTGATCGACCGCTCCCGCACCGGTCGGGTGATCATCCCGGCCTGGCAGAACCGGCAGCCCCGGGTGCAGCCTCGGAAGATCTCCACCGCGTACCGCTCGTGCACCGTCTCGGCCAGCGGAACGAGGGGCTTCTTCGGGTACGGCCAGGCGTCCAGGTCCATCGTCGTGCGCTTGTGCACCCGGAACGGCACGTCTGCCCGGTTCGGCACGACCCGCTGGATCCGGCCGCCCGGCAGGTAGTCGACGTCGTAGAAACGCGGCACGTAGACGCTCTCGGTGCGGGCCAACCGCAGCAGCAGCTCGTCGCGGCCGCCCGGCGAGCCCTCGGCCTTCCACTCCCGGACGATCGCGGTGATCTCCAGGACCGCTTCCTCGCCGTCGCCGAGCACCGCGGCGTCGATGAAGTCGGCGATCGGCTCCGGGTTGAACGCGGCGTGCCCGCCGGCCACGATCACCGGGTCGGCGTCGGTGCGGTCGGCGGCCAGCATCGGGATGCCGGCCAGGTCGATCGCGGTGAGCATGTTGGTGTAGCCCAGCTCGGTGGAGAAGGAGATGCCGAACACGTCGAACCCGCGCACCGCCCGGTGCGCGTCGACGGTGAACTGCGGCACGCCGTGCGTGCGCATCAGCGTCTCCAGGTCCGGCCAGACCGCGTACGTCCGCTCGGCGAGGGTGTCGGGCAGCTCGTTGAGCACCTCGTAGAGGATCTGCACGCCCTGGTTGGGCAGGCCCACCTCGTACGCGTCGGGATACATCAGCGCCCAACGCACGGTCGCCGAGTCCCAGTCCTTCGTCACCGCACCCAACTCGCCCCCGACGTACTGGATGGGCTTGGAGACCTGGGGTAGCAGCGGCTCGAGCTGGGACCACACGGAGTTGGTCGCGGCCGCGCGCGGCGTCGTGGACGGGGCACTCATGATGCCCAAGGGTACGCGTTCGCCCGGCGGCGATCGCGCGCACGCCCGATCGGCGGTGGTGGCGGCGCGGTACTAACCTCGGATCGGCGCGAGAGGAGATTGCCGCGATGCCGGAGCCCCAGCCGGGAGCACGGCCGGCCGACGGGAGCACCCCGGGCGCGGAGCCGGAGCGGAACCCGGCGGTCGCCGACGAGCCGACCTCCCCACCCGTACCCTCGGACCAGCCGAAACCCTCGGACCAGCCGAAACCCTCGGACCAGCCGGAACCCTCAGACCAGCCGGAACCACCGGACCCGCCGGACCAGTCGGACCCGCCAGACCAGCCGGACCCGCCAGACCAGCCGGACCAGCCGGACCCGCCGGAACCTGCCGCCACCGCGGAGGTCCCGGCGCCCAGGTGGAGCGGCTCGGCTCCGGTGCCGCCGCCGCTGCCACGGCGGCCCGCCTGGGGTGAGTCGGCCGAGCCGACCCCTCCCCCGCCGGTCTCCGTCGGGCCGCCCGAGCACCAGACGCCGGTCGACCCGTGGGCCGGCGTGGACACCGGCGGCTGGGACCTGCCCTCCGCCGAGCTGCCCCCGTTGCCACCGACGATGTCGTACCCGGCGCCGCCGGAGACCCGGCAGTGGTCCGGGCCGCCCGCTCCCCCGGTCGGGCCGTATCCGGTGTCGCCGCCGGCGGCCCCGAGCGCACCGCGGGCCACGGGACCCATGGCACCGCCGCCGGCCGCCCCGAGCGCGCCGCGGCCCGCCGGACCCATGGTGCCGGCCCGACCGATGTCGCCACCCGCGCCGCCAAAGGTGCCCAAGCAGCGCCGGGGCCGGCGATCCGCCGCGGCACCACCCACCCCACCGCCGGGCTGGCAGGCCCCCAAGGGGTACGTGCCGGTCCCGGTCCGCCGACGACGCCGCTGGCCGTGGCTGCTGCTGCTCACGCTGGCCTGCTGCTGTGGCTGCCCCGCCTACTACGGGTTCCCGATCTCGGCCCAGTACCCGGCGCGGGCGGCACTGCCCGTCCAGGTGGACGACCTCAGCCTGCGGCAGGACGGCCCCAGCACGGAGACCGCCAAGGAGTTGGAGAACGAGGTACGCCAGGAGCACTGGCTGGCCGAGGACACCTTCGCCGGCGTCTACGCCACGACGAGCGGCAAGCGGGTGACGATCTTCGGCGGCACCGGCTTCCGGCTCAGCCCGCAGTCGGACGCGGAGGCCGAGATCAGCCGGCTCACCGATCGGTACGCGTTGAGCACCCCGGAGAGCGTGGACACCGGTGTACGGGGCCGGCACGAACGATGCGCGGTGGGTAGCGCCGACGGCAGTGACGTGGTGGTCTGCACGTCGGTCGACCACGGCAGCATCGCCACCGGCGTGTTCACCCGACTCTCCGTCGCCGACAGCGCCGACCTGCTGGCCACCCTGCGCGCCCAGATCGTCCAACCCGAACGGGGCTGAGCCGGCCCCTCAGACGGCCGGGCCGGCCGGGGCCGGCGGGCCGGGTAGCGCTGTCAGGCGTCGCGGGTCGGGTCCGGGTGGGCGCGCGGCGGCGCGTAGCGGGGCACGTACTCCTGGCCGGTGAGCTTCTGGATCTCGCTCATCAGCTCGTCGGTCATCTGCCGTAGCGAGGTGCGGTCGTCCGGGCGGCCGGTGAAGTCCAACGGCTTGCCGAAGCGAACCGTGATCTTGGCAGTGCCCGGCCGGGGCACCCGGGCACCGATCGGCTGCGCCTTGTCCGTGCCGATCATGCCGACCGGGATGATCGGCACGCCGGCCGAGATCGCCAACCGGGCCGCCCCGGTCCGCCCCCGGTAGAGCTTGCCGTCCGGCGAACGGGTGCCCTCCGGGTAGACCACCACCAGGTCACCGCCCTTGAGCGCCGGGATGGCCGCGTCGAACGCGGACAGCGCCGCCCGACCACCGGCCCGCTCGACCGGGATCGCGCCCAGGCCGGTGAGGACGAACTTGGAGATCGCACCCTTCACGCCGGTGCCCTTGAAATACTCCGACTTCGCCCAGAAGGCCAGGTGTCGGGGCACGACCGTGCCGAGGAACAGCTCGTCGGCCACCGAGAGGTGGTTGCCGGCGAAGACCGCGCCACCGACTTCCGGCACGTGTTCCAGCCCCTCCACGGTCGGGCGGAACGCCAACCGCAGCGTGGGCGCCACGGTGAGCTTGCCGATGGTGTAGAGCAGGGGCACTGGTCCTCCGGCAGATCAGGTGCGAACAGGCGGTGTCACGGTAGCGGACGCCTCCACACCTCCCGGACGGAGGTGGTGAGGCGCCCGCACCCTGGCAATGCTTCGTTATACCCGGCGGACGACCACCGTTACCCGCTCACCATCGCCGACCTCGCCGGCGAAGCCCTCCAGCCCTTCGGCGAAGTCCACCGAGTCGGCCAGCACCTCCGCGGAGACGAAGTCGACGTACGCGGCCACCGCCGCACGTACCTCGTCGGACGCCGACACCGACACCACGATCCGGTCCGAGACGTCCAGGTCGGCGTCCCGGCGGGCCTGCTGCACCACCCGTACCACGTCGCGGGCCAGGCCCTCGGCGGCCAGCTCCGGGGTGACCTCGGTGTCCAGCACGACCACTCCCTCGCCGCCGGGCAGCGGCGCGGAGTGCTCGGCGTCGGCCGCGACCAGGCGCAGCTCGTACTCGCCCTCGGCGAGGGTGATGCCGGCGGCCACCGGGGCGCCGTCGACAAGCTCCCACTCACCCGCCTTGACCGCCTTGATCACCTGCTGCACCTGCTTGCCGACCCGCGGGCCGAGCGCCCGGGGCACCACAGTCAACACCTGCTCGCAGTACGCGGACAGCTCCGCGCTGAACTCCACCGTCTTCACGTTGACCTCGTCGGCGATCAGGTCGGCGAACGGCCGTAGCTGCTCCGCGGCCGGCGAGGCCACTGTCAACCGGGCCAGCGGCAGTCGCACCCGCAGCCCCTTGGCCTTGCGCAGCGACAGCGCCGCCGAGGCGACCGCCCGCACGTTGTCCATCGCGGCGACCAGGTCGTGGTCGGCCGGGAACTCGCTCGCCTCCGGCCAGTCGGTCAGGTGCACCGAGCGCTCCCCGGTCAGCCCGCGCCAGATCTCCTCCGCGGTCAGCGGCGCCAGCGGCGCCACCACCCGGCAGAGCGTCTCCAGCACCGTCGACAGGGTGTCGAAGGCGTTGGCGTCCCCGGACCAGAACCGGTCCCGGGACCGGCGCACGTACCAGTTGGTCAGCGCGTCCAGGTAGGACCGGACGGTCGCGCAGGCACCGGAGATGTCGTACGCGTCCATCTGCGCGCCGACCGTCGAGACCAGCTCATTCGTCTTCGCCAACAGGTACCGGTCGAGCAGGTGGGTGGAATCGGTGCGCCGCCGCGCCTGATACCCGTCGGCGTTGGCGTAGAGCGTGAAGAAGTACCACACGTTCCACAGCGGCAGCAGCACCTGCCGGACGGCGTCGCGGATGCCCGACTCGGTGACCGCCATGTCCCCACCGCGCAGCACCGGCGAGGACATCAGCATCCAGCGCATCGCGTCCGAGCCGTACGAGTCGAAGACGTGGTAGACGTCCGGATAGTTGCGCAGGCTCTTGGACATCTTGCGCCCGTCCGAGCCGAGCAGGATGCCGTGGCTCAGGCAGTTGCGGAACGCCGGCCGGTCGAACAGCGCGGTGGCCAGCACGTGCATGGTGTAGAACCAGCCGCGGGTCTGCCCGATGTACTCGACGATGAAGTCACCCGGGTAGTGGTGCTCGAACCAGTCCGCGTTCTCGAACGGGTAGTGCACCTGGGCGAACGGCATCGACCCGGACTCGAACCAGCAGTCCAGCACCTCCGGCACCCGCCGCATCATCGACTGACCGGTCGGGTCGTCCGGGTTGGGGCGGACCAGGTCGTCCACCGCCGGCCGGTGCAGGTCGGTCAGGCGTACGCCGAAGTCCCGCTCGATGTCGGCGAGCGAGCCGTAGACGTCCAGCCGGGGGTAGTTCGGGTCGTCGGACTTCCACGCCGGGATCGGCGAGCCCCAGAACCGGTTCCGGCTGATCGACCAGTCCCGGGCGTTGGCCAGCCACTTGCCGAACGAGCCGTCCTTGATGTGGCCGGGCGTCCAGTTGATCTCCTGGTTCAGCTCGACCATCCGGTCCCGGAACTTCGTCACGGCGACGAACCACGACGACACCGCCTTGTAGACCAGCGGGGTGTCGCAGCGCCAGCAGTGCGGGTACGAGTGGGTGTAGGTGTCCTGCTTGAGCACCACCCCCCGGTCCTTCAGCTCCCGGATCACCGGCTTGTTGACGTCGAAGACCTGCTCACCCTGGTACGGCGGGACCAGCGCGGTGAACCGGGTGTGGTCGTCAACGGTGACGATGGTGGGGATGCCGGCGGCGTTGCAGACGTTCTGGTCGTCCTCACCGAAGGCCGGGGCCAGGTGGACGATCCCGGTGCCGTCCTCGGTCGTGACGAACTCCGCGCCGAGCACCTGGTAGGCGTTCTCGCCGGCCTGCTCGACCAGGAAGTCGAACAGCGGGGTGTAACGGCGTCCGACCAGGTCCCGGCCGTACACCGTGCCGACCTGCTCGTACCCCTCCAGCTCCTTGGCGTACGCGGCCAGCCGCGCCACGCCGACCAGGTAACGCTGACCCTCGCGTTCCAGCACCGCGTACTCGATGTCGGGCCCGACGGCGAGCGCCAGGTTCGACGGCAGGGTCCACGGCGTGGTGGTCCAGACGCCCAGCTTGACCGGCCCGCGGACCAGCTCCGGTGCGGACTCGTCGGCGGTCAGCTCGAACCACACCGACAGGGTGGGGTCGTGCCGGTCCCGGTAGACGTCGTCCATCCGGGTCTCGGTGTTCGACAGCGGCGTCTCGCAGCGCCAGCAGTACGCCAGCACCCGGAAACCCTCGTAGATCAGACCCTTGTCGTGCAGGGTCTTGAAGGCCCACATGACGCTTTCCATGTAGTCCAGGTCGAGGGTCTTGTAGTCGTTGGTGAAGTCGACCCAGCGGGCCTGCCGGTTGATGTACCGCTCCCAGTCCTGGGTGAACTCCAGCACCGAGGTACGGCAGGCCTCGTTGAACCGGGCCACGCCCAGGTCGATGATCTCCGCCTTGCTGGTGATGCCGAGCTGCTTCTCGGCCACCACCTCGGCGGGCAGGCCGTGGCAGTCCCAGCCGAAGCGCCGCTCGACGTGCCGGCCACGCATGGTCTGGTAACGCGGCACCACGTCCTTGACGTAGCCGGTGAAGAGGTGACCGTAGTGCGGCAGGCCGTTGGCGAACGGCGGGCCGTCATAGAAGACGTACTCGTTTCCGGCGTCGCCCGCGACGCCGCCGTCGGCGGAGCCCGTCGGTTCCGGTTGCCGACCGGAGGTCGGCCTCGCCTCGATGCTGGCCTCGAAGGTCTTGTCGGCCGTCCAGTGCTCCAGCACCCGGCGCTCGACCGCGGGCAGGTCCGGGCTCGCCGGCACACCGGCGGCGGTCGGGTCGTGCAATGGATAGGCCATCGGGCGTCGCTCTCCTCGCAGCTCACTCAAAGTGGGTCTGCGAGGACGAACCTTCCGGGTACGCCTGGAACGGCGCTCCCGGGTGGCCCGCGGTACCACCCCGCTTGGCGGTCAGGATCGACCGCCCGCTCATTACCGGCTGTGACGGGCCGCACCCGTCCGGTTCTACTGGGCCGGTTGCCCGGCTGTTCTTCCGGAGGCTCACCGGTGATGGCCGGGTCATCGCCTTACGGTGCTCAACGATACTCGACGCGTCCACCGCGCCTCCGACTGACCGCGAACCCGACCAGGGGCCGGGGGCCGCCTTGACGCGTTGTGTGCCGCTCCCCAGAATTCAGCGGTGGCCACGATAAGTTACGCCGAATACCGTGCGATGCGCCGGTTCCCAGCCCTCGACGGGCTCCGTGCGATCGCCGCGGTGATCGTCGTCGCCTTCCACTTCGGGGGGCCGCGATGGACCTGGCTGTCCGGCTGGGTCGGCGTCCAACTGTTCTTCGTGCTCTCCGGCTTCCTGATCACCACGCTGATGCTGCGCGAGGAGGAGTCGCGCGGGCGGGTGTCGTTGCGGTCCTTCTACGTTCGGCGGATCTTCCGGATCCTGCCGGTCTACCTGGTGGTGCTCGCCGCGACGTACGCCCTCGCGCACCTCAACGGCGCCAGCTCGAGGCTCCGCGAATCGATGCCGCACTACCTGCTCATGGTCAACGAGTTCGCCCCGAACCAGGCGTTCCCGCACTCCTGGACGATCGCGATCGAGTGGAAGTTCTACCTGGTGTGGCCGCTGCTCGCGTTCGTGTTCGTGTCCGCCGCGTTTCTGCGCCGGATGGCGGTGACGGTGCTGGCCATCGCCGCTCTGGTCGCGCTGATCCCGTTCGAGAAGGACTGGCCCTACTGGCCGATCCACTACGTGTCGATCCTGGTGGGCTGCCTGCTGGCGATCCTCATGCACCACCCCCGGGGGTACGCGCTGTTCCAGCCGTTGACCCGGCCCGTGGTCTCTCTCGCAGTGGCCGTCGGGTTCGTCGCCGTGCACCTGGCGCTGCCGTACTGGCCGCCCGCCGCGGACGGCCACGCGGAGTCGATGATCGGCGCGTACGCGGTGGCGGTGGCGCTACTGCTCCCCGCCATGCTGGCGCCTGGCCTGCCGACGAAACTGCTCTCCTGGCGACCGCTGGTGTGGGTGGGCGAACGTTCCTACTCGCTCTACCTGGTGCAGTACCTCGCCATGACGACGGTGATCGCGCTGGTCCCGTCGTACGCCGGGCACAGCACCCGGTTGTTCGTCGCCACCACCGTGGTCGGCCTGCTCGCCGCCGACCTGCTCTACCGCTGGGTGGAGCAGCCGATGATCGGGGTGGGACGCCGGTTCTCCGGCCGGGGCAAGGTGGTCCCCGCCACACCGACCACCGTGCCGACGACGTCCCCCGAGCCCTCCGCGCCCACCGACTACGCCGACTCCACCGACTCCACCGACCGGACGGTGCCCGCCCTGCCGGTCCTCACTCCCGGCGGCGACCGCCGCTGATCACGAGGTTGGCGGACGGTAGTTCCCCCGGAAGTCCGGCCGACGACTCACCTCGACCAGCATCCGGCCGGGCTGGTCGGCCCGTGTCCAGACCAGCGCCGAGTCCGCAGCAGGGTACGTCGAGCGACATGAGCGGGGTCACAGCCCCGGTTGTCACGACCAGCCCGGCTGAATCGTCGTGTGGGTGTCGGACCGATCAGGAGGTAGTCATGCAACGGATGAACCCGGCCGAGGTCGCACCGCAGGCGTACAAGGCCGTCATGGGGTTGGAGAAGTACGTCCAGACGAACGTCGACCACACCGTGCTGGAGCTGGTGAAGCTGCGAGCGTCGATGATCAACGGGTGCGCGTACTGCGTGGACATGCACAGCCGGGACGCGCTCGCCGGCGGTGAGTCGAGCCGGCGGCTGTTCGCGGTCGCCACCTGGCGGGAGGCGCCCTTCTTCGACGAGCGGGAGCGGGCCGCGCTGGCCCTGACCGACGCGGTCACCCGGCTCGGTGAGCACGGGGTGCCGGACGAGGTGTGGGATGACGCCGCGAAGGTCTGGTCGGAGAAGGAGCTGGCCGACCTGGTCGTCGCGATCGCCACAATCAACGTGTGGAATCGGATCGGGGTGACGATGCGGCTGGAGCCTCCGGCCCAGGCGTGACCACCAGTGCGGCAGCAGAGGCGGCCGGTGCGCTCGAGGCGCA
>NZ_JBEXHP010000069.1:0-30614 GCF_040607895.1 Micromonospora sp. NPDC005220 | reverse complement strand
AGCCAGGATCAAACTCTCCAACAAAAAATGAGTTGAACAGCTATCCCGGCAACAAACAAATGTTGCCAAAGGAATCCCAACCAGCCAAACCAAAGTTTGACCAGTCCGGGGTATAAATCATAATTGGCACTGGCTTTACAAGCACCCTGTTGAGTTCTCAAAGAACAACCACACACCGATCAGAAGCCCCACACTCAGTGGAACCCATCTCGGGGCTTTACCGCTCTCCGCACCCGGCGCTTTCAGCGCCAGGCACTTTTACTACGTTACCCGCTCGTTTCCGCCGTGTCAAACCGGTATTTCGCGGTTCGTCGTGCTTCATCCGGTAATGCGGGCACCATGTCGCAACCGGCTTGCGCCGCTCTCGTCATGGATTCGGCAGGCCGGCCGTCACGATTACTCGCAACCCGCCCGGTGCCCTGCCGGCTCGTAACCATACCCGGTCGGTTTCGCCGCGCCAAATCCGCCTCGCGGCGTTTCTGGCGGCACCACCCGGCTTGGGGGCTCCGGTAGGTTCGCCCACCCGACCCCCAGGTCGTTGGCCGGCGCTCCGGCCGTCTCAGGCTTTCGCCTGTTTCGTCCGTTCCGCGCTGGCAGAGAGAAAGTTACGCGTCCGGCGGGATGATCGTCAAATCCGTCGGACGCGTCCCCCGTCACATCGTCGACAGACGACTATTCGCCCAGCTCAACGCCCGCGAACGAACGTTTCCCCCGGCGCAGCACCAGGTATCGGCCATGCAGCAGATCGGCCGGCGACACCCCGGCGTCCACCTCGGTCACCCGGTTGTTGTTGACGTAGGCGCCACCCTCGGCGATCACCCTCCGGGCCTCCTTGAGGCCACTCACCAGGCCCGAGTCCCGCAGCAGACCCGCCACATCCGGCAATTCGCCGGAGAGGCGGACCAGGCCCGCCTCGGTCAGCGCCGCGCGCAGGGTCTCCGGCGCCAACTCGTCCAACGATCCGCGGCCGAAGAGCGCCTGACTGGCGGCGATCGCCTGTCGGGTCTCGTCGGCGCCGTGCACCAGGGTGGTCAGCTCCTCGGCGAGCGCCCGCTGCGCCAGCCGGGCCGCCGGCCGTTCGGCGGTCGCCTTCGCCAACTCCTCCAGCTCATCGCGGGAGCGGAAGCTGAAGTACCGCAGGTAGCGGTCGACCTCCTGGTCCTCGACGTTGAGCCAGAACTGGTAGAACGCGTACGGGCTGGTCATCGTCGGGTCGAGCCAGACCGCGCCGCCCTCGCTCTTGCCGAACTTCGTACCGTCGGCCTTGGTGACCAGGGGCGTGGTGAACGCCTGCACCGGCCCCGCGCCCCGCCGGCGCACGTAGTCGACGCCCGCGGTGATGTTGCCCCACTGGTCGGAGCCACCGAACTGGAGCTGACAGCCGTGCCGGCGGTGCAGCTCGAAGAAGTCGTTGGCCTGCAGCAGCTGGTAGCTGAACTCGGTGAAGCTGATGCCGGTCTCCAGCCGGGCCCGCACCACCTCCCGCGCGAGCATCTTGTTGACCGGGAAGTGTTTGCCCACGTCGCGGAGGAACTCGACGATCGACATCTCGCCGGTCCAGTCCAGGTTGTTGACCAACCGCGCCGCGTTGTCCCCGGTGTACGACACGAAGGGCGCGAGCTGCTCGCGGATCCGGTCGACCCAGCCGGCGATCACCTCGGGCGGGTTGAGCGCCCGCTCGGCGCTCTCCTTCGGGTCACCGATCTGCCCGGTGGCACCGCCGACCAGCAGCAACGGGCGATGACCGGCGAGTTGCAGCCGGCGGGCCATGAGGACCTGCATGAGGTTGCCGACGTGCAGGCTCGGCGCGGTGGGGTCGAAGCCCACGTAATAGGTGGCGGCACTCCCACCGTCGAGCAGCTCGCGCAGCTCGTCGAGGCCGGTCGAGTCCTGGATCAGGCCACGCCAGAGCAGATCATCGGTCAGGGAGGCCCGCCCGGGGGGCGGGAGGCTGCTGTCGGTCACGGTCACCGATTCTCCCCCATCGCCGGCACCGACCCGTACCGGGTTTGACGCAACCCGCCCCGGCTAGGCTTGCGCCCCGTTGATCGAGGAGGGCTTTGGCATGGAGATTCCGGATCTGACGGGCGGTTTCGTCGCCCTGCTCGGCCTCAAGTTCGAGGAGGCGAGCGCCGACCGGGTGGTCATCAGCTGGCAGGTCCGGCCCGAGCTGCACCAGCCGTTCGGCATCCAGCACGGCGGGGTGTACTGCGCCGTCGTGGAGTCCGCGGCCAGCGTGGGTGGCGCCCTCTGGCTGGCCGACCGGGGCACGGTGGTCGGGGTGTCGAACCAGACCGACTTCCTGCGGGCCGTCCGGGACGGCGAGCTGACCGCCGTCGGTACGCCGGTGCACCGGGGCCGCAGCCAGCAGCTCTGGCAGGTGGAGATCACCGACGCCGACGAGCGGCTGGTCGCCCGTGGCCAGGTCCGGCTGCAGAACCTGTCGCCCGCCTGAGCGACGGCGTTCGCCGCACGGGTCAGCTGCGGGCCTCGTCCAGCACCGGCTCCGCGGCCTGGTCGGTGTCGGCGTCGCCGTCGACTTCATCGGGTACCCGGCTGAGCCGTACCTCGGTGATCGCCCGGTGGTCGATGCCGGCCACGGCCAGCACCCAACCGTCCAGCGTGACCTCCTCCCCGGCGACGGTGGGGATGTGCCCGAGCCGGGCCAGCACCAGCCCGGCGACGGTGGTGTAGTCACCGGCCGGGCGCGACGGCAGCTCCACGCCGATGTCCGGCAGGTCGTGCACCGGGAAGGTGCCGGGCAGCAGCAGCGCACCGTCCGGGTCGCGGCGGACCGAGCGCACATCCCGGTCGGTCTCGTCGTAGATCTCGCCGACGATCTCCTCCAGGATGTCCTCCAGCGTCACGATGCCGTCGACGGCGCCGCGCTCGTCCACGACGAGCGCGATGTGCTGACGCTCGGCCTTGAACTGCCGCAGCGCGTCCACCACCGGTAGCGAGTCGGGCAGCAGCATCGGCGGCCGGGCGATCTCGTCGACCGGGCGGTCGTCGGGCACACCCACCAGGTCACGCAGGTGGATCATTCCGGCCGTGTCGTCCAGGCCGCCGTGGCGCACGACCGGAGCACGGGAGTGCCCGGTGGCGGCCAGCACGAGCCGCGCGGCCTCCGCGGTGGTCCCGCTGTCGAGCGTGAAGACCTGCAACCGGGGTACGAGGACAGCCCGCAACCGCCGGTCGGCGATCTCCACGGCACCCGCGATAATGGTGCGCTGCTCCTTGGTGAAGCCGTGGTTGCCGGCGACGATGTCGCGCAGCTCGTCCGGGCCGATCTCGTCCGGCTCGTGTTTGGGGTTGAGCCCGACCAGGCGGACCACCACGTCGCTGGTGGCGCCGAGCGCCCAGACGGCCGGCCTGGTGAGGCTGGCGAGCAGGTCGAGTGGGCGGGCCACCAGCAGCGCCCACCGCTCGGCGGACTGCATGGCGATCCGCTTGGGCGCCAGCTCGCCGAAGACCAGGGTGACGAAGGTCAACGCGAGGGTGACCGCCACGATCGCCACCGTCTCGGCGGCGCCACCGAACACCCCGAGCAGCGGCACCAGGGGTTTGGCCAGCGAGACCGCCGCCGCGGCGGACGCCAGAAAACCGGCGAGGGTGATGCCGATCTGGATGGTGGCCAGGAAACGGTTCGGGTCCTTGGCGAGCCGGGCCAGCACCCGACCGGCCCGGCTGGTGCGCTCCAGCCGCTGGATCTGGCTGTCTCGCAGCGACACCAACGCCATCTCGCTGCCCGCGAAGAGCGCGTTGATCACAACCAGGACTCCGACCAGGGCCAGTTGGCTCCCGTAGCTCTGCACGCCCGGTTCGCTCCCTCGTGGTGGTGTCGCCGGCCGGTACGACGGCGCCCGCCGGTCGGCGAGCCCGCCCGGCGTAGGCGTTGTCTTTGCCCCGTCCGGCGCCGGCCGAATCATGCCCGGGCGACGCTACGCCGAATCGCCCCGCCGAGGGGGCGGTGACGCTACGCCGAATGGGGCGTGGGTGACGCCGGCAGGTCGAGGACGTACGAGTCGCCCTCCGGGCGGAAGCCGAGCCGGTGGTAGTAGGGGGCGAGCATCCGGGGCGGGCTGACCACCCGGTGGAAGCCACGTTCGGTGAACAGGTGGCTGCGCCGGTAGACGAACTCGCCCGGGGTGAAGTCACGGAACTTCGGGGTCACGTAGTCCAGGTCGACCTGGGCGACGCCGGGCGCCTCGGCGTGCGACAGCACCACGCCGACCACCTCGTCGGCGGTGACCACGAGGAACGCGGAGCGCCCCGACGAGTCCGGATCCCAGTGGAAGCCGGGGTTGAACCGGGCGATGTCGGTGGCGTGTACGCGCAGCGTGTGCGCGAGGAACTGGTCGCCGACGCCGACCTCCACCACCTGATAGGTCTTCTCGTCGTGCCGGGTGGCGAGCATCCCGCGCAGATACCAGATGTTGATCGCCGCGAGCACGACGTTCAGCCCGACCATGGGCCAGACCTCGATCGCGGCGTTGTAGCCGATCAGCACCACGCTGCCGACGAGGTTGAGCGCCCGCAACCGCAGGACGCGCGACTGCAGCAACGACCAGACCAGCACCGCGGAGCCGGCCCAGCCGACGAGATCCAACCAGTTCACGCCGCGAGACTAGTGCCCGCCCAGGTCAGGGCCGTCGGCGGGCAGCTCCAGCAGCCACTCCGCGACCTCTTCGCCGCGGCCGTTGGCGTACCCCGAGTCTTCACCGACCACCACGAACCCGCACTTGCGGAGCACCGCGAGGGAGGCGGCGTTGTCCTTGGCGGAGCGGGCGTGCACCGGCCGGGGCAGCTCGCGCAGCAGGGCGGCCAGGGCCGCCGTCGCGTGGCCCCGACCCCAGCGGGCCGGGTCGATCCAGTAGCTGACCTCGGTCTGGTCGCCGACCGGGAAGGCACTCACATAGCCGACCACCTCGCCGTCGACCTCGACGGTGCGGACCCGGTTCGCCGGGTTGGTGAGCACCCGGGCCCAGTGTGCGGCGAACTCGCGACTGTCGGACGGGTCCTTGGGGCCGAACGCGGCCATCCGGTTGGCCTCCGGGTCCTGCTGGTGCAGGAAGAACTCGACGAGGTCGTCCTCCAGGACCGGGCGCAGCAGCACATCGGGGCTCATCGGACGAGGGTACGCAACGGCTGTGACACGGAGCGGCGGCGCGGACTCAGCTGGCGACGGCTACGACCGCCAACACGGCGGCCACGAGGGAGCTCGCCACCGAGGTGCGGACCTGTCCGTTCTCCACCAGCGCCACGGCGAGCCCCCGACGCCCCGACGGGTCGGGCGTGGCCGAGCGTGCGGCGGCGGCCAGGTCGCGATCGCCTGTGGTCTGCGCCCCGAGTCGGGGCACCCGGGGCATCAACGCCACTCCGACCAGACCGGCGATCAGCGCGACGACGAGGGTGGTGACTGTCGTCCGGCGCATGGTGGCTCCTTCATGGGGGGTCGTCGGATGCGCGGCCGGGGCCGCGTCTGGTCAGCGGCCGGCGGCGGTGAGGATGGCCAGCAGCGGCACCACGCGCTCGGCGGGGACGGCGTACCGGCCTCGGCCGGCGCTGCGTAGCCAACCGGCGGCGGTGATCTGGCGCAGGTGGTGATGCAGTTGGCCGGTGGTGCCCAACTCCTCGATCTCGGCCAGCTCGCTGGTGCTCTGCCGGCCGCCGAGGATCTCCCGCAGGAGCCGCAGCCGCACCGGGTGGGCCAACGCGGAGAGGGTGCTGGCCAGTTCCGTCCAGTCGGCGGCGAGCAGGTCGTCGACGGTGCGGCCGTACTGCCAGTCGTAGTGCTGGCCGGCGACCCGGACGGTGCCGGTGTAAAGGACCGCGCCCGACCCCTCGGACGGCAGGCGCTGTTTGAGTCCGTCGAGAGCCCAGAAGGTGCCCTCGGGCGCGGGTGGCGGCGGCGGTGCGGCGGCGAGCCGTTCGCTCAACGCGGCGACCTGCGCCTCCAGCGCGGTGAGCCGATCTTCCATGGTGTTCACACGTCGATATTACGAACATACGTAGTTACGTGCAAGTGTCGAGCGGGCGTGCCGCCGGGACCGGCGCGTCCGGCCCTTCCGCCGCGGCCGAGCGGTCGACAATGATCTGACCGACCCTTGGAGCGCCGATGAACCGACCTGTCGTGGCGGGCGTGGACGGTTCGCCGTCCAGCCTCGTCGCCGCCGAACACGCGGCGCGGGCCGCCCTGCTCCGGTCCCGACCGCTGCTGCTGGTGCACGGATACCTGCACCCGTTCGGCTACGGCGTGCCGCTCAACCCGTACGACGTCGGGGTGCCGGCGCCCTCCGAGGAGGCGCAGAAGATGTTGGAGCGCACGGCGGCCGAGCTGGTCGACCGGTGGCCCGGCCTCGCCGTGGAGGTGCGTCAGGTCGCCGGCGGCCCGGGAGCCACCCTGGTCGAGGAGTCCCGCCGGGCCGAGCTGGTCGTGGTGGGCAGTCGCGGCCTGGGCGGGGTCGCCGGGCTGCTGCTCGGCTCGGTCGGGGCGCAGGTGGCCGCGCACGCGCACTGCCCGGTGCTGGTGGTCCGCCCGGACGAGCAGCCGATCCCGGTGGAAGGCCCGGTGCTGGTCGGCGTCGACGGGTCCGAGTCGTCGCAGCTCGCCGTCAGCTACGGCGCCGACGAGGCGGCGCTACGGGACGTACCGCTGGTGCTGGTGCACGTCGGCCCGCCAGCCGAGGACCGGGCGGTGCCGGAGGAGGTCGAGGAGTCGCAGGCCGCGTACCAGGCCGAGGCGGTGCGGCTCCTCGCCGACGCCTCCGCCGCAGTGCGCGCCGAACACCCCGACCTGGTGGTGCAGGAGCATCCGGTCCGGGCGGCCGGCGCGGCCCAGGGGCTCATCGAGGCCAGCGGCACGGCGTCGCTGCTGGTCGTGGGCACCCGGGGCCGGGCCGGTTTCGCCGGTCTGCTGCTCGGGTCGGTCAGTCAGGCGGCGATCCAGCACGCGCACTGCCCGGTGCTGGTCGCCCACCCGGTCAACTGACCGGCGTGCCGTCACCTCGGCCGAGCATCTGGAGGAAGTCGGTGGTGAGGGCGAACGGGTCGGCCGGCCCGGTGGCCGGTGGTCGGCGCTCGATCTGGTCGGCCAACTCCGCGGCGGCGCGCCGGATCCGACCGCGCAACGCGCCGTCGGCGCTGCCGTCGGACCAGTCCTCCGGGGCGGCGAAGACCGCGGTCGGGACCACCACCGACCGAAGGTAGGCGAACATCGGGCGGACGGCGTGCTCCAGAGCGAGGGAGTGCCGGGCGGTGCCGCCGGTCGCGCCGATCAGCACCGGCCGGTCGACCAGCGACTCGGCGTCCAGCACGTCGAAGAAGGACTTGAACAGCCCGTTGTACGACGCGTTGAAGATCGGGGTGACGGCGATGACTCCGTCCGCCCCGGTCACCGTGTCGATGACCTCGCGCAGCGCCGCCGGAGCGAAGCCGGTGAGCATGTTGTTCACCACGTCGTGGGCGTACTCGCGCAGGTCGACGACGTGCAGCTCCACCTCGGAGCCGCGCCGGACCAGCTCGTCGCGGGTGGCCGTGGCGAGCTGGTCGGCAAGCAACCGGGTCGACGAGGGCTGGCCCAGCCCCGCCGAGACCACGGCCAGGGAGCGGCGGGTCATCGGGTCGCCCCCTCCGGTGCCTTGCCCGTCACGTCGTCGACGGCGTGCACGGTGCTGTCCTTGGCGCCGCCGGCAGCGGCGACCAGCGAGGCGTGCGTCGGCGCCGCCGGCACGTGCGCCGGACGCAGCGCGTCGAACTCCTTGCGCAGCACCGGCACGACCTCCTCGCCGAGCAGGTCGAGCTGCTCCAGCACGGTCTTCAGCGGCAACCCCGCGTGGTCCATCAGGAACAGCTGCCGCTGGTAGTCACCGACGTACTCGCGGAAGCCGAGCGTGCGGTCGATGACCTGCTGCGGGCTGCCCACGGTCAGCGGGGTCTCCCGGGTGAACTCCTCCAGCGACGGCCCGTGCCCGTAGACCGGGGCGTTGTCGAAGTAGGGCCGGAACTCGCGGACCGCGTCCTGCGAGTTGCGGCGCATGAACACCTGCCCGCCGAGGCCGACGATCGCCTGGTCGGCGGAGCCGTGGCCGTAGTGCGCGTACCGCTGGCGGTAGAGCCCCACCATCCGCTGGGTGTGCTCCTTGGGCCAGAAGATGTGGTTGGCGAAGAAGCCGTCGCCGTAGTACGCGGCCTGCTCGGCGATCTCCGGGCTGCGGATCGAGCCGTGCCAGACGAACGGGGGCACGCCGTCGAGCGGACGCGGCGTCGAGGTGAACGACTGCAACGGGGTGCGGTACTTGCCCTTCCAGTCGACCACGTCCTCGCGCCACAGCCGGTGCAGCAGGTCGTAGTTCTCGATGGCCAGGGGGATGCCGGCGCGGATGTCCTTGCCGAACCACGGGTAGACCGGGCCGGTGTTGCCGCGGCCCATCATGAGGTCCACCCGGCCGTCGGAGAGGTGCTGGAGCATCGCGTAGTCCTCGGCGATCTTCACCGGGTCGTTGGTGGTGATCAGCGTGGTGGCGGTGGACAGCAGCAGCCGCTCGGTGCGCGCCGCGATGTAACCGAGCATGGTGGTCGGGGACGACGGCACGAAGGGCCGGTTGTGGTGCTCGCCGGTGGCGAAGACGTCCAGGCCGACCTCCTCGGCCTTCAACGCGATGGCGACCATCGCCTTGATCCGCTCATGCTCGGTCGGCTCCCGACCGGTGGTCGGATCGACAGTGACGTCACCGACGGTGAAGATTCCGAACTGCATGACCAGCTCCTCGCGTGTCAACCGGGTGCCGTCGTGATACCCGGACGCAGCCCACAACTTATTTGACGACGCAACTATTCCGTCGGCGGGACGCCCCGTAGTGGCGCCGATCACCCCTCCACAACGCGACATTCGGGTCGAACGCTGCCCTCGGCGCCGGCCCCGGTCAGCCGCCCGCCACCGACGGCAGCACCTGCACCTCCGCACCGTCCTTGACCGGGGTGGCCAGCCCGCCGGAGTGCCGGCAGTCTTCCCCGTCGACGAAGACGTTGACGTAGCGGCGCAGCTCGCCGCGCTCGTCGCGGATGCGCCGGGCCAGCCGGGGATGCGCGACGGCCATCTCGTCGAGAACGGCCCGCAGCGTCCCGGCGGTGGTGACGCTCAGCAGACTCGCACCCCCGGCCTCGCCGCGCAGCGGGCCGGGCAGCAGCACGGTGACCACCTCACACCGTCGCAGCGCGAACGCAGAGCACGTCGGGCAGGTGCGCCGCGACCGTCGACCAGGAGTCACCCTCGTCGCGGCTGGCGAAGACCGAGCCGGAGCGGGTGCCGAAGTAGACCCCACCGGGGCTGGCGTCATCGGCGCACATCGCGTCCCGGAGCACCGCCGGATAGAACGGCCCCTCGGGCAGCCCCACCGACAGCGGCTCCCACTTGCCACCGGCGTCGGAGGAACGGAACACCCGGCAGCGGTGATCGGTCGGGAACCGCTCGCCGTCGGCCACCAGCGGGAAAGCCCACACCGTGCCGGCGCGCCCCGGGTGGGTCACCATCGGGAAGCCGAAGTCGCTGGGCAGCCCGTCGGCGATCGAGGACCAGGTGCGGCCGTCGTCGTCGGAGCGGTAGACGCCGTGGTGGTTCTGCGCGTACAGCCGCTCGGGGTTGCCGGAGTCCCGGGCGACCTTGTGCACGCACTGGCCGAACTCCGGCCACTCGTCGGGCATGAACTGGGCGCGGATGCCGGTGTTGCCCGGCGCCCAGCTCGCCCCGGCGTCTTCCGAGCGGTAGACCCCGCCGGTGGACATGGCGACCAGCAACCGAGCCGGGTCACGCGGGTGCGGCAGCACGGTGTGCACCGCCTGACCGCCGAAGCCGGCCCCCCACCGGGGGCGGTGCGGATGGTCCCAGAGGGAACGGACGAGCTCGAAGCTGCGGCCACCGTCGGTGGACTTGAACAGCGCCGAGGGCTCGGTGCCGGCCCAGACGACGTCCGGCTCGTCGGCGCCGGCCGGCATCAACTGCCAGACCCGCCCGAGGGAGACGCCGGTGTCGGCCGGGAAGGCGACCGGCGCCTGGTCGGGCTCGTCCCAGGAAACGCCGAGGTCGTCACTGGTGGCGAGGCTGGGGCCGAAGTGGGAGCTGGCCGTGCCGGCGAGCAGACGCGGGGTGGAACGACGGGTGTCGACCGCGACCGCGTAGACACCTGTCATCGGAAAGTGCGGACCGGTGATCTCCCAACTGCGCCGGTCGTCGGTGCTGGTGGCGAGAAACAATCCCTTGGCTGTGCCAATCGCGAGCAGTGTTGCCATGACGTCCTCCGAACCGTCGGTGAGCAGGTCCGGTGATTATCGCCACAAGCTCCGACAAATCCGCCCGGCCACACGCCACCGTCTGGCAAATGACGGGTGCGACCGGCACCGCTTCGATCCACTCTCGGAACCGTCAGACTCGTAGGATGACGGGGTCGTCTGCCAAGGAGGCCGCAATGGTTCGGACGTTCACCGCAGCGGTGCACGAGGAAGAGGACTGGTACGTCGCGCGGTGCCTCGAACTGGACGTGGCCAGCCAGGGCGAGACGCTCGACGCTGCTCTGAGCAATCTACGGGAAGCGGTCGAGGCCTACCTCGAGGAAGTTTCCCAACCGGCCATCGAGGCCACACCCCTGGTGACGTCCTTCCAGGTGGGAAGGGCGGCATGAGCCCAGCCCAGCACGCCACCATCAAGCGTGGAACGTTGGCTTCGATCCTCCGACAGGCGGGACTGACGCCGGCGGAATTCCAGCACCTGATCGACTAGCTGGACCACCATTTGTGCCACACCTGGGCCGCGCTCAGCGCCGGACGCGGGGCACGTGCCGGCGGTACGCGCTGACCGTCGGGTCGCCGTCGAGCCAGAACCGCCACGGCAGGTCGTGCGCCCCGGTCACACCGACGCGGGGTCCGGCGACCACCTCATCCGCAGACACCGGGGCGGCCGGTGGACGCAGTCGGACCGGGCCGTCGCCGAGCAGGTACGCCCCGTACGCCTCGCGGTCGATGCCGAGCGCGGAGCAGAGCCGGGCGGGCCCGCGGGCCAGGTCCACGTCCCGCCGGATGGCCGGCCGGCGCTCCCGTGCCGTGGCCAGGCCCTCGACCACCTCGCCGGCGCGCAGCAGCACGGCGGAGGCCTCCACGTCGACCCCGGTGACCACGTTCATGCACCAGTGCATGCCGTAGGTGAAGTAGACGTAGGCGTATCCGGCGGGGCCGAACATCACGGCGTTGCGCGGGGTACGGCCCCGATGGGCGTGCGAGGCCGGATCGCCGCCACTTCCCGCGTACGCCTCGACCTCGGTGATCCGGACGGTGACCCCGCCGGCCTGCAGTCGGCAGCCCAGCAGGCCGCGCGCCGCCGGCAGCAATGGACCGGCGAGCAGGTCCGCCAGTGCCGCCAGGTCGGCGTCGGTGGTGGCGTCACCGGACGACAGGGCCATGTCCTCGACGGTACCCATCCCACCGCCCCGGCGCCCGGTCGGGCCAGCCGGGCGCCGGCCGAGCGAGGCGCCGGTCCGCCCTTCGGCCGACGCGGTGCTATTTGAACGATCTGTTGACAAGGTTTCGTTGATGGGGTGTGCTCAGGGGATGACGACCGAGGACATCTTCACCGCGCCGGACCCGGGCCGGGCCCGCGCCCATCGGACGCACGAGGCGTTGCAACGGATCACCGAGCGGCACGCCGGCACCGACACCCGGCGGGGCCGCTGGGCCCATCCGTACGTGCTCGACCCGTGGGAGGCGGTCGCCCTGGTCACCGCGCTGGCCGCCGGTGGGGCCGAGCGCGAACCCGCGGAGGAGCCGGTCGACGCCGCCGACCTCACCGCCGCGCTGACCCTGCTGCCACACGTCCGCGCCGAGCTGGACGCCCTGGAGGCCGGCCTGTTGACGCTGGCCCGCGATCGGGGGCTGACCTGGCAGGCGATCGCGTACGGGCTCGGGTTGGGCAGCGCGCAGGCGGCCCGGCAGCGCTACGAACGGGTCGCGGCCCGCTCGTCCGAGCAGACCGCCTGACCAGCAGGCTCGTCAACCCGCCAGGCTTCGTCGATCATGGAGTTGTGGTCGGTGACAAAGGACCCACATGATACCAAGTCGGGCACCACAACTCCATGATCGACAGGGCAGGGCAGGGTAGGGCCGTCCTAGATCGAGCGATCTTGCGGGGGCGCCGGGGGTAGCGGACCGGCACGCCTCGTGCCGGCGGGCGGTTGGGCGGGCACACTGTGCGCACGACGAGGAGGCACCCATGAAGCGCGCGGAGATGCTGGCGTACTGCCTGGCCAAGCCGGGAGCATGGCTGGACCAACCGTGGGAGGGCGACGAGGTGGTGAAGGTGGGCGGCCGGATCTTCGCGTTCCTCGGCAGCGAAGGGGGCAAGCCGACGGTCGGCATCAAGTGCGGGCCGACCCGGGAGGTAGCCGACGAGTGGCTGCACCGGCACCCCGGCGACGCCACCGTGATGCCCTACATCGGCCGGTCCGGGTGGAACACGCTGCGCCTGGACGGCGGGATCGACGACGAGGAGCTGACCGAGGCGGTCGACTCGTCGTACGACATGGTGGTGGCCAAGCTCCCCAAGCGGGAGCGCCCGACGGCCTGAACCGCCGCGGCGCCGGCGGCCAGCGCCGACGCCACGGCACGGCTCAGCGCGGGACGACCCGTTCGGTGGCCCACTCCCGCCAGCTGACCAGCCGGTCCGCCGCGGCGGCGAGCTGGTCGGCGACCGGGCCGGGGCCGGTGGAGCCGGGGGTGGTCCGGGCCGCGAGAGCCGAACGGACCGAGAGCACGTCGCGCACCGACGGGTCGAGGTGCCCGCTGATCGCGGCGAGGTCCTCGTCGGAGACGTCGTTCAGCTCGCACTCCCGAGCCGCGCAGAGCGCCACCAGCTGACCGGTGATCTCGTGCGCGTCGCGGAACGGCACGTTGCGTCGGACCAGCCAGTCAGCGACCTCGGTGGCGAGGGAGAAGCCGACCGGGGCGGCGGCGACGAGGCGGTCCACCCGGACCGTCATCGTGGAGATCATTCCCGCCAGGGCGGGAAGCAGCAGCTCCAGGGTGTCGACCGCGTCGAAGGCCGGCTCCTTGTCCTCCTGCATGTCCCGGTCGTAGGTCATCGGCAGGCCCTTGAGCATGGTGAGCACCGTCATCAGGCCGCCGACCAGACGCCCGGACTTGCCCCGGGCCAGCTCGGCGATGTCCGCGTTCTTCTTCTGCGGCATGATCGACGAGCCGGTGGCGAACGAGTCGTCAAGCTCCACCCAGCCGAACTCGTGCGAGGTCCAGAGCACCACCTCCTCGCCGAGCCGGGACAGGTGCACCCCGATCAGGGCGGTGGTGAAGAGGAACTCGGCCACGAAGTCCCGGTCCGCGACGGCGTCCATCGAGTTGGCGAACGACGTCCGGAAGCCCAGCTCCTTGGCCACCGCCAGCGGGTCCAGCGGGAGCCCGGAACCGGCCAGGGCGCCCGCGCCGAGCGGGCTGATCGCCGCCCGGTGGTCCCAGTCGCGCAGCCGCTCCAGATCGCGCAGCAACGGCTGCACGTGGGCCAGCAGCCAGTGCCCGAAGGTGACCGGCTGGGCGTGCTGGAGGTGGGTCATCCCCGGCGCGGCGGTGTCGACGTGCCGCTCGGCCTGCTCGACCAGCGCCTCCGCGAGCTCGACCAGGCGGCTGGCCACCCCCCGGGCGTGGTCGCGCAAGTAGAGCCGCAGGTCGGTGGCGACCTGGTCGTTGCGGGACCGGCCGGCGCGCAGCTTGCCGCCGAGGCTGCCGAGCCGCTCCAGCAGACCGCGCTCCAGCGCGGTGTGCACGTCCTCGTCGTCGATGGTCGGGCGGAACGCCCCGGAGGCGCAGGCGGCCTCCAGGTCGTCCAGCGCGGCCAGCATCCGGCCCAACTCCTCCGGGTCGAGCAGGCCGGCGCCGGCCAGGACCCGGGCGTGCGCCCGGGAACCCGCGATGTCGTACGGGGCCAGGCGCCAGTCGAACTGCACGCTCACCGACAGTCGGGCGAGCGCCTCGGCCGGGCCGCCCGCGAATCGGCCACCCCAGAGGCTCGTCCGGTTGGTGGCGGCGCTGTTCTCGGTCAGGCTCTTGTCGTCCACGACGCTCATCATTGCGCTGCTTGCCTTTCGCTCGCGACTGCGGGGTTGCCTTCCACGGTGTCGTCCCGGCGGGCCCAGCCGGCGAGCTTCTCTCCGAGTGCGGCCCCGCCGACGGCCTCACGGGCCACGACGAGGATGGTGTCGTCGCCGGCGATGGTGCCGACGATCTCCGGCAGGCCCGCCCGGTCCAACGCGCTGGCCAGGTACTGGGCCGCGCCCGGTGGCGTCCGCAGCACCGCGATGTTGCCGCTGGAGTCGACGCCGTTGAGCAGTTCGCGCAGCAGCCGTACCAGCCGGGCCGGCGCGGCCTCGGCGTCGCGCAACGGTCGCTGGCCGTCCTCGGGGATCAGGTAGACGGCCGGGCCGTCGCCGCCGCGCACCTTGACCGCGCCCAGCTCCTCCAGGTCCCGCGAGAGGGTGGCCTGGGTGACGCCCACGCCGTCGGCGGCGAGCAGGTCGGCCAGCTCGGTCTGCGACCGGATCGCCCGGTCACGGATCAGCTCCACGATCCGGGCGTGCCGGGCCGCGCGAGTCAACGGCGCGGTCATCGCTGCCCGCCGGTGAAGGTGCCGCCGGTCGCGGTTTCCCCCGCCGCGGTTTGCAGCAGGAACGTCAGCAGCGCCTTCTGGGCGTGCAGCCGGTTCTCCGCCTGGTCGAAGACCGCGCTCTGCGGGCCGTCGAGCACCTCGTCGGTGATCTCCTCGCCGCGGTGCGCGGGCAGGCAGTGCAGCACGATCGCGTCCGGCGCGGCCTGGCCGAGCAGTTCCTTGTTGACCTGGTACGGCAGGAACGGGGTGACCCGGTCCAACCCGTCGGACTCCTGCCCCATCGACGTCCAGGTGTCGGTGGCCAGCACGTGGGCGTCGCGTACCGCCTGGGTCGGGTCGGTCAGCACCCGCACCGACCCGCCGGTCTCCGCCGCGATCTGCGCGGCCCGTTCCACCACGGCCACGTCCGGTGCGAACCCGGCCGGGCCGGCGATCCGGACGTGCATCCCGGCCGTCGCCCCGGCCAGCAGGTACGACTGCGCCATGTTGTTCGCGCCGTCCCCCACGTACGCCAGGGTACGCCCGGCCGTGCCGCCGCACCGCTCCCGAACGGTGAGCAGGTCGGCCAGCAGCTGGCACGGGTGGAAACCGTCGGTGAGCGCGTTGACCACCGGCACACTGGCACCCGCGGCCACCTCGGCGATCCGCTCGTCACCATGGGTCCGCAGCACGATCGCCGCGACGTAGCGGGACAGCACCCGCCCCGCGTCGGCGAGGGACTCACCGCGGCCGAAGTGGGTGACCTGGGTGTCCACCACGAGGGGGTGCCCGCCCAGCTCGGCGATCCCGGCGTCGAACGAGATCCTGGTCCGCAGGCTCTGCTTGTCGAAGAGCACCGCCACCGAGCGGGGGCCGAGCAGCGGCCGGTGGCCGAACCGGTCCGCCTTCATCCGCGCCGCCAGGTCCAGGACCGCGGCCTGTTCGGCGGGCGAGAGGTCGTCGTCGCGGAGGAAATGTCGGGTCATCGAGTCGTCCCCGTCGTGGTGATCAGAGTGGATGGTGCGATCTCCGCGCCGGCGGCGGCCGGGGCGGTCGCGTCCAGCGCGGCGGGCAGCGCGGCGAGGAAGGTGTCCGCCTGGGCGGCGGTGAGGATCAGCGGCGGGGCCAGCCGCACCACGCCCGGCTGCACCGGGTTGACCAGGAAGCCGGCTTCCCGAAGCGCCTCGGCCAGCACCGACGCCACCGGCGCGGTGAGCGCCACGCCGAGCAGCAGACCGGCGCCGCGGACCCCGGCGACCAGCGGGTGGTCCAGCGCCTCGATACCGCGACGCAGCCGCTCACCGACCCGCTTGACGTTGTCGAGCAGGCCCTCGTTGGCGATGGTCGCCACCACGGCGAGCGCCGCCGCGCAGCTGACCGGGTTGCCGCCGAACGTGGTGCCGTGCGAGCCGGGGGTGAGCAGGTCCGCGGCGGGACCGAAGGCCAGCGTGGCGCCGATGGGCAGCCCGCCACCCAGCCCCTTGGCCAGGGTGACCACGTCCGGCTCCACCCCCTCGGCCTGGTGCGCGAACCAGTGCCCGGTGCGCCCGACGCCGGTCTGCACCTCGTCGAGGACCAGCAGCGCGCCGTGCCGGGCGGTGATCCGCCGGGCCGCGGCGAGGTAGCCGGCCGGCGGGACGAGCACGCCGTTCTCACCCTGGATCGGCTCCAGGATCACCATGGCGGTGGCGTCGGTGACGGCCGCGTCGAGGGCTGCCACGTCGCCGTAGTCGACGTGGGTCACCTCACCGGGAAGCGGCCGGAACGGGTCGGCCTTGGCCGGTTGACCGGTCAACGCGAGGGCGCCCATGGTGCGGCCGTGGAAGCCACCCCGGGTGGCCACCACGTGGGTGCGGCCGGTACGCCGGGAGAGCTTGAACGCCGCCTCGTTCGCCTCCGCGCCCGAATTGGCGAAGAAGACCCTGCCCGGTCGGCCGGCGAGCGCCAACAGCAACTCGGCCAGGGCGACCGGCGGCTCGGCCACATAGAGGTTGGAGACGTGCCCGAGGGTCGCGACCTGCTTCGACACCGCCGCCACCACCGCCGGATGGGCGTGACCCAGGGCGTTGACCGCGATGCCACCCACCAGGTCGAGGTACTCCCGGCCGGCATCGTCGACCACGACGGCACCAGCGCCGGAGACCAACGCCAACGGCGGCGTGCCGTAGTTGTCCATCATGGACTGCTTCCACCGCTGCGCCAACGTACTCATGTCGCGTCCGTCCCGTCTCCCGGCACCACCATCGTTCCGAACCCTTCCGAGGTGAACACCTCAAGCAACGTGGAGTGCGCCACCCGACCGTCCACGACGTGCGCGGCGGGCACTCCCCCACGCACCGCCCGCAGGCAGGCCTCCATCTTCGGCACCATCCCCGACTCAAGGCTGGGCAGCAGCTTCGCCAGGTCGTCCGCGGCGATCTCGGAGACCAGGCTGGTGGTGTCCGGCCAGTCGGCGTACAGACCGGCCACATCGGTGAGCACCACAAGCTTGCGGGCCCGCAACGCGATGGCCAACGCCGCAGCGGCGGTGTCCGCGTTGAGGTTGTGCAGCACCCCCTCCAGGTCCGGCGCCACCGTGGAGATCACCGGAATCCGACCGGCCTCGATCAGGTCGGTCACCGCGGACACGTCCACCGACTCGACGTCACCGACCTGGCCCACGTCGACCGGCACCCCGTCCACGTACGCCGGCCGACGCACCGCGGTGAACAACCGGGCGTCCTCGCCGGAGAGGCCAACGGCGTACGGACCGTGCGAGTTGATCAGCCCGACCAGTTCCCGGCCCACCTGACCGACCAGCACCATCCGGACCACGTCCATCGCCTCGGCGCTGGTCACCCGCAGACCACCCCGGAACTCACTGGCGATGCCGAGCCGACCCAGCATCGCGGAGATCTGCGGACCACCGCCGTGCACCACCACGGGCTTGATGCCCGCGTAGCGCAGGAAGACCATGTCGGCCGCGAACGCCCGCTGCAACTCCGGATCGGTCATCGCGTTGCCGCCGTACTTCACCACCACCGTCGAGCCGGAGAAGCGCGCCAGCCAGGGCAGGGCCTCGATCAGCGTCTCCGCCTTGACCTGGGCGCGAGCCAGATCGCTGCTGAGACTCATGTCGAGTACGCCGAGTTCTCGTGCACGTACGCATGCGACAGATCGTTGGTCCAGATCGTGGCGGCCGACGTACCCGCGTGCAGGTCGATCCGGATGGTCACGTCCCGCCCGGTCAGGTCGACCTTCGAGCGGTCCTCGGCGGCGGCGCCGCCCCGGCACACCCACACCCCGTTCACCGCCACGTCCACCTCGTCCGGCTCGAACGCGGCGGCGGTGGTGCCGACGGCGGCGAGGATCCGACCCCAGTTGGGGTCGTTGCCGAACAGCGCCGTCTTGACCAGGTTGTTGCGGGCCACCGTACGACCCACCTCGACCGCCTCGTCCTCGGTCGCGGCGCCCACCACGTCGATGGCGACCTGCTTGGTCGCGCCCTCGGCGTCGGCCACCAACTGCTGGGCCAGGTCGTGACAGGCCTCGGTGACCGCGGCGGCCAGCTCGGCCGGCGTCGGCTCGATGCCGCTCGCGCCACTGGCCAGCAGCAGCACGGTGTCGTTCGTGGACATGCAACCGTCGGAGTCGACCCGGTCGAAGGTGACCCGGGTCGCGGCGCGCAGCGCCTCGTCCAGCGTCGCAGGCCCGGCCACCGCGTCGGTGGTGAGCACACAGAGCATGGTGGCCATCCCCGGAGCGAGCATCCCGGAGCCCTTGGCCATGCCGCCGACGGTCCAGCCACTCCCCCGGGCCACCGTCGTCTTCGGCCGGGTGTCCGTGGTCATGATCGCCTCGGCGGCGGCCAGACCACCGTCGCGGGACAGCCCGCGGATCGCCGAGCGGACGCCCGGCAGCAACTTCGGCATCGGCAGCCGCTCACCGATCAGGCCGGTCGAGCAGACCGCGACCTCGCCGGCACCGAGGATCAACCGTGGGCTGACCGAGGTCAGCACGGCGGCGGCGTGCTCGGCGGTGGCGTGCGTGTCCTGGAAGCCCGCCGGACCGGTGCAGGCGTTGGCGCCACCCGAGTTGAGCACCACGGCGCGGACCACACCGCCCTGCACGACCTGCTGGCTCCACAGCACCGGCGCGGCCTTGACCCGGTTGGTGGTGAAGACACCGGCCACACCAGCGTCCGGGCCGTCGTTGACCACCAGGGCGACGTCCGCGCCGCCGCTGGCCTTGAGGCCGGCGGCCACACCGGCCGCCCGGAACCCGCGAGGGGTGGTGACACTCACGGTGCCTGCCTTTCGTTCGCGACTGCGGGGCTCCGCTGCGCTGCACTCCTCGCGCTCACGGGGCAACTCCCCACGTCGACAGGCCCGTCGTCTCCGGCAGGCCCAGCATCAGGTTGGCATTCTGTACGGCCTGACCGGCGGCGCCCTTGCCCAGGTTGTCCAACGCGCTGAGCACGATCAGACGACCCGAGTCGACGTCGACGGTGGCCTGCAGGTGACACGAGTTGGAGCCCAGCGTGGCGGCGGTGTGCGGCCAGCGGCCCTCCGGCAGCACCTGCACAAACGGCGCGTCCGCGTACGCCCGCGCCAGCACCTCCTGCGGGTCCACGCCGCGCGCCGGCGCCGCGGTGACAGTGGCCAGGATGCCGCGCGGCATCGGCGCCAGGACCGGGGTGAACGACAAGCCGGTCGCACCGGTGGCCTGCTTGATCTCCGGGACGTGCTGGTGGGTTCCCACCCGGTACGGCGACAGGTCGCCCATCACCTCGCTGGCCAGCAGGTGCGGCTTGGCCGCCCGGCCCGCGCCGGAGGTGCCGGAGGCGGCGACCACCACCACGTCGGCGGGGCTGGCCGCGCCGTCGGCGATCAGCGGCGCGAGCGCCAGGGTGATCGCGGCGGCGTAGCAGCCGGTGTTGGCCACCCGGGTGGAGCCGGCGATCAGCTCCCGCTGGCCGGGCAGCTCGGGCAGGCCGTAGGTCCACTGCCCGGCGTGCGTGCCGCCGTAGTACTGCGCCCAGGCGTACGGGTCGGCCAGCCGGTGGTCGGCGCCCAGGTCGACGATCCGCACCTCGGCCGGAAGCTGGGCCGCGAGGGCTGCCGACTCGCCGTGCGGCAGCGCGAGGAAGATCAGGTCCGCGTCGGCCAGCGTCGACGGATCGGTCTCGCCGAGCACCAGGTCCAGGCCGGTGAGTTGCGGGTGCACCACATCGACGCGGTGCCCGGCCTGACTGTGCGCGGTGGCGGCGACCAGGTCGAACTCCGGATGCCCGGCGATCAGGCGCAGCAACTCGCCTCCGGCGTACCCGCTCGCACCGGCGACCGCGACTCGGATCCCCATACCCACCTCCGCATGACTATGCAGCGAAGATTAACAAGGACGACTCACGAGTGCAAGTTCATGCAGCCTAGTGCATGGTAATGAATAGATCGACTGCATGAGAGCCGGCTGAGCTCTATCGGGACGGAACGTTCGGTGGCAGGTCGTCGTCGCGTCCGGTCTGGGGTAGCCCAGTCACAGCGGCGATGGTCTCTACGGCTTCGTTCAGTCCGGTGGTCTCGGGGAGGACGAGTTCGTCGGGCCAGTCCAGGACGTCATGGGCGGCGTACCAGCCGCTCATGTGCTCGGCGGTGAACTCAGTGGCCTGCGGGCGGGTGAGGTGCCGGCGCAGGGTCTCGGCTAGGGACACGTCGAGGTAGCAGAACAGCGACCGGCCGCGGTGGTCGTCCCGCAGGGCGGTCAGCATGCTTCGGTAGCGGCTGGTGTGCATGATGCCTTCCAGCACCACGTGGTAGCCGTGGTCCAGCGCGAACCGAACGGTCTGCGCGATCAACGCCGGCGCCGCGCCGCCGGGCTTGTCCCGCTCGCGCAGCAGGACGCGGCGCAGGTAGTCCTGCTCGACCAGGGCGCAGCCCCGGCCGTGCCGGCGTCGTAGCTCGCGGGCGATGCTGCTCTTGCCGGAGCCGGAGTTGCCCCGGATGCAGACGAGGATCGTGTCCGGGCTGCCGGTGGGTTCAGCTAGCACGATGCCTCCTCGGCTTCAGTGGTTGCGGACGGTGAGGTTGAGGGCGGCCACGGTCAGCTGGGTGAGGTCAGGAAGTTGGTCCTCGCCGAGGGTGACGCCACGCAGGTTGTCCAGCGGCGTCTTGAGGCCCCGGAGCCGGCTGCCCCGCAGGTCGGTGCCGTCGAGGTGGCAGGAGTCCAATTCCAGGCCGGTGAGGTCACAGGACCGCAGCGCGATGCGAGGTAGTCGGCATGAAGACCACGCGCCGTTAGTGAGAGTGCAGTCGGTGAAGGCGACCGAGCCGGCGGCGGTGACGCGGTGGAAGGTGGCGTAGTCGAAGCGGCACTCGTCGAACAGGACGTCCTTGAGGCGTACGTCGGTGAGTCTGGTGCCGGTGAACCGGGAGCCGGTGATCGCGCACCGTTCGATGGTGATGCCGGTCAGGGTCGCGCCGGAGAAGTCGGTGCGGGTGATCTCGCAGCCGTAGAGGCTGCCGGCTTCCCAGGTGCTCTCGCTCAGGTCCACGCCGGTGATCAGACTGCTGCGGATGCTGACGTCCTCAAGGTGCGAGCCGTGCCACGCTGCGCCCTCGACGCGGGCCTCGGTGAGGCCGCCGGCCAGGTCCGTCGTGGTGTCGAGGTCGTCCGGTTCGAGGTCCGGCAGCAAAACCTTCACGTCGCCGATCGTGGTGGTGCGCATGTGTCCTCAACCTGTCATGGAGGCAAAGGGCTCGCCACCTCGCGCGTCGGATGTGCCCCGCCGGCAGGTCACTCTTTCCAGTTGCCCCGGCCAGGCTGGCTGTCCAACTTCCCTTTCACATCTGTGGTCTGCGGTACAAGGGGGGTGCAACGTCGCGGCGCTCGCCGGCAATGTCGAGCGGGAGGCCTCTCATGCTTCTGTCTCCTCGGGCCGCGAAGAGCCGATCTCAGTCACCCGGTAGGAGCGGGTGTGTCGGGCGGGCCAGCCAAGGAACCGATCGAACATGTCACTGCCGCAACCGGTGGTGGTGGGGTTGAGCTTATGCAGGTCGTCGATGGCGTCATGGAGCAGACTGGCCAGGTAGAGGAACAGGCTGACCGGGTTGCCGTCGTACTCGGCGACGAGGGCGAGCTTCGCCCGGCCACAGGGCCAGGGTTGGCCGCAGGCACGGCAGAGCCAGATCGGACGCAGCGGGGCGTGATCTCTGGGCCCGGAGTCGAGGCGTTGGGCTTGGGTAAGGCGCGTGGGCTCTTCGTGGGTCCCGGCGGCAACAGACGCTCCGGTGGAATCAAGCCGGTCTCGCTCCTGGGCGCTCACTTCTCTCTCCACTCAGTAGGTCGGGCTGGGCATGGCAGCGGAACGGGCGGGAGCTCGCGTAGTCGCCACGCCTTGCACAGCGGCTTCTCCTCTCACCCGTTCCGGCCGTGCGTCTACACAAGCCCCGGCGGTCGCTGGTGCCCAGCGCGGCAACGGCGCAGAACTGACGCATCCCCATTGCGTCACACGGTGTGAGCTGGATGAATGGACCGTGACGGATGGCGGCGAAGGGAGGCGGCACGTGGCGGATAGGCGTCGGCACCGGCTTGCCCAACGCCGCAAGACGATCGGCCTGAGCCAGGAGCGCCTCGCCGAGACCCTCGGCGTCGACCGCTCCACCATCGTGCGTTGGGAACGGGCGGAAACAGACCCCCAGCCCTGGCACCGGCCGCGACTCGCCGCAGCCCTCAAGCTGTCGATCGAGGAACTCGCCGACCTCCTGGCCGACGTCGGCCAGGCACCGTCACCGCCCGACGAGCGTCTCGGCTACGTGCTGCACAATCCCGGCCGCGTCGACCTGATCGCTGTGGCGTACCTGAGGGAGCGCGTGCGGCGACTCGACGAGCGCTACGACCAGACGCCCTCGACGCTCCTGCTTGCCGAGGCTGGGCAACTACACGGTCAGGCAATCTTCCTTCGCCAGCACGCCAGCAACGGGCCGGTCCAGCGCGAGCTGGCGGCAGCAGTCGCCGAGTCCGCGACGTTGATGGGTCAACTCGTCTGGGACGCCTCGCAGCGGCACGACCATGTCGTCAGCGCCGCCTACTTCGACGAAGCGATCAGCGCAGCCCAGGAAGCACGAGACCCGGTCACCGAAGCTAACGCCTTGCTCCGCAAGAGCTACCTCGCCCTCTACGGCACCAAGCAACCCAACGCCGGCCTTGTACTGACGACCCGCGCCGCCGCCGTCAGCCACAGCGACAGTCACGTCATCGCCGGCCTCGCCCAACTGCATCGGGCCGAGGCACACGCGATGCTCGGTCAGGCCGGGGACTGCTCCGACGCTCTCGGTACCGCTGAGGCTCACTTCGCCGCCGTCGACGCTCAAGATCCGGCTACCGACATCTTCTGCCCCAGCCACTACACGAGGCTCGCGGGCTCCTGCTGGCTCTCCCTCAACAAGCCAGACCAAGCAGTGCCAGCGCTCGAGAACGCCCGACAACTGATCGCCGCACGCCGCAAGTCCACCGCCGTCGTTTTCGGCAATCTCGCCCTCGCCAGCATCCTTCAACGCGACATCGACGCCGCAACGTCCTACCTGCATCAGGCCATCGACGTCATCGAGCGGACCCGTGCCGGCGGTGGACTCACCGTCACCTTCGCCGCCGCCCGACAGCTACGCCCCTGGCGCAACGAGCCCTCGGTCCAGGACGTGAACGACCGACTCCTCGCACTCATGAGCCCGTAGGAGCACCAAGGTGACCGACATCGACCGTGCCAAACACGCCGTTCGGCAACACGTATGGGACCTCCTTGAACGTGATGGCGCCGCCCCACTTGGCGTGCACGGTCACATCCCCGACTTCGTCGGCAAGGAAGAGGCCGCAGCCCGCCTCGCGGAACTGGACGTATGGAAGAAGGCCCGAGTGATCAAGTGCAACCCGGACCGGGCACAACTTCCCGTCCGGGTACGGGCACTGCAGGAAGGCAAGCTGCTCTACATGGCGGTACCGAGACTCGCCACCCCCAAGCCCTTCTATCTACTCGACCCCGCCAGCCTCACCGCACCAATCGAGACCGCAGCTACGAGTAGCGGTGCGCCGCAGGTCGCTCCCACCGTGGGACCCGCCGAGATGCGCCCGGTGGACCTCATTGTCTGTGGCAGCGTCGCTATCAGCCGCCACAGCGGCGTGCGGGTCGGCAAGGGCGCCGGCTACTCCGACCTGGAGATCGCTCTCCTCACCGAGGCCGGACTCGTCACCACCGAGACCGCCATCGCCACCACGATCCACCAGATCCAGCTACTCGACGATGAACTGCCCGACGCGGACCATGACTTCAGCGTCGACTTCGCGATCACACCGAACGAGGTAGCGGCTTGCAGACCCGATCGGGGACGGCCGTCCGGCATCATCGGATCGAACCTTCGGCAAGATCAGCTCGACAGCATTCCCATACTGCGCGCCTGAAGACGGCAGAGTGCCGGCTGTGCCGGTCTGTGATGGCGGCTTCGGCACGAGGGGTGCCTGGAGACCGACCGGGGTCAGATCCGCTCGGGTAGCGTCTCACTGTGTATCAGGCGATCTTGCTGGACCTGTACGGCACGCTCGTACACGATGATGAAGGCTCGGTCGATGACGTCTGCGTGCAGGTAGCAGATTTGATCGCAGTCGATCCGTTTGCTATCGCGGCGGAGTGGTCCCGACGGCTGGAGGCCAGCGCCGAGATGGCGTATGGGGCCGGTTTTCGTACGCTCGCAGACCTGACGCTCGGCAGCCTCGCCGAGGCCGTGGCGAACTTCGGGGCATCCGTGGATGTTGAGCCGATCTGCCGGAAGCAACTGCACTCCTGGCGTCATCCACCGTTGTACGACGACAGCCGACCGTTCCTTGATGCTGTGAAGGTGCCGGTGTGCCTGGTGTCCGACGTCGACCAGGACGACCTGACGGCGGTGCTGCGGTGGCACGGCGTCGCCGTCGCCGCCGCGGTGACCAGCGAAGAAGCCCGCGCATACAAGCCCCGCCCTGAACCGTTCCAGCTCGCGCTGGCCCGCCTCGGCCTGGGCCCCGGCGACGTGATCCACATCGGTAACTCCGCATCGTCCGATGTTGCCGGAGCCGCCGCTCTGGGTATCGACACGGCATTCCTCGACCGTGCTGGAGGCGGCCTGCCGCCAGGGGTCACGGCAACCTACACCGCGGCGACGCTGACGGCGCTGCTGCCCCAGGTGTTGCCATGTTGAAAATCCTGGTCAGCGGCTGCCTGGGCGGCGCACCGATCCGGTTCAACGAGACCGGCGTGCCGGTCGCCTCTCCGATCTGGCAGCGGTGGGCTTCTGAAGGGCGCCTCGTGTCGCTGTGTCCAGAACTGGCCGTCGGATTCCCGGTGCCGCGCCCGCCAGCCGAGATCGTCGGCGGCAGCGCGGCCGACGTTCTCGACGGCCGCGCCCAAGTACACGAAGCATCGGGCCGTGACGTCACCGAACTGTTCCAGGCGGCGGCGCAACGGGCGGTCGACAAGGCACTGCGGGCCGGCGTCGGGCTGGCCATCCTGGTTGACGGCAGCCCTACCTGCGGTAGCACCTACGTTCACGACGGAACCTTCACCGGCGTCACCGTCGCGGGGCGTGGCGTCGCGGCCGAGGCGTTGCGCCGCCGGGGCATCCCTGTGTTTCCTCACTACGACCTGGACAGGGCAGCGGCTGCGCTGGCGGAGCAGGAACGGCAGCACGGCAACGGCTGACGCCCGCTCGTCGCAGCGTGCGGTATCACCTAACGCACTCACATCGGCCCAGATGCGCGCGTCGGCTCATCCGCCGCCGTCGCCATCGGGGTCTACGGAGGTTGACTGAGCGACCATGCGCTGATCGCGCCCTCAGCAGTTTGCCGCCAGCAAAACCGTGGGGTCGGCCAAGCGGAACCCGCACCTTGCCGTAGCCGATCCAAGTTCAGACCCGGCCCAGCGATGGTCTGACCAAGCTGCCCTACACCGAGAGCAGGGCCTCCTTGTTGGAGGTGATGAACTCGGTCAGCCCTTCCGGCTTGAGATCCACTGCAGGCAGCTTCTCGAGCGTCACTCGATCAAGCTGATAGTCACCACGCGATGGATCATCGAACTCCGGCCCGCTTCGAGCAGCCTCCCGCAGCTCAAGTAGCCGACAGACGAAGAAGTGCTGCACGGAAACACCTTCACCAGCCGGGATGGTGAACAGGAACACCTGGGCGAACCGATCGGCCGAGGCACCGAGTTCCTCCTGCAGCTCCCGACGAAGCGCTGCCTCCAGGGATACATCCGTCGACTCCACGCCACCACCCGGCGTCGTCCAGTACGGCACCTGGCCTGGCTTGATCCGCTTGATCAGCACGAGGCGGTCGTCCTCGTCCACAAGAATGGCCCGCACCGACCTACGCACGATCCGACGCACAACCAACCCCTATCCACACTCGACGGGATGCACTGGCGGCAACACACCCATTCGATCTTCGAGCCTGACCGATGGCATCACACCGCGTCCCACCGATGCCGCCCCGGTCCAACGGCTCCCGAGCACCCACCGAGCCACCACCGTCGACACGGGGACACGAAAAAGGCCCCGACCCGGTGTGAACCGCCAGGTCAGGGCCTTGATCGTTGGTGCGCCGCCAGGGACTCGAACCCCGAACCCGCGGATTAAGAGATCGCGGGCCGGGGCCGGGCCGACCCCCGTCAGGCGCCGCGCAGGGTGGCGCCGAGGCGTTCCGCCGCGACGGCGACCGCCGCGTCCCGTGCCGCGACCGCCTCCTCGACGGTGAGCGTCCGGTCCGGTGCCCGGAAGGTGAGCTTGTACGCCAGCGACCGCCGACCCTCGCCGAGCTGCGCGCCGGAGTACACGTCGAACAGCCGCACGTCCTCCAGCAGCTCGCCGGCGCCCGCCTCCAGCGCCCGGCGCACCTGCTCCGCCGGCACCGAGTCGTCCACCACCAGGGCCACGTCGATCAGTGCCGGCGGGAAGCCGGAGACCGTCGGCGCGGGCGTCACCGGGGTCGGCGGCAGTGCGTCGAGGTTCAGCTCCATCGCGCAGGTGCGGCGGGGCAGCTCCAGCGCCGCGACCACCACCGGGTGCAGCTCCCCGGCGTGCCCGACGACCGAGCCGTCGACCCGCAGCTCGGCGCAGCGACCCGGGTGCCACGGGGCGTACTCGGCGGCGCGCACCTCGACCCGCTCGTCCGGGATTCCGGCGGCGGCGAGCACGTCACGGCCCGCCTCGATCGCGTCCGCCCAGCCGGCCGGTCGACCCGGACCCCACCAGCCGGCCGGGTCCAGGTCGCCGGAGAGCACCACCGCGGCGTGCACCGGCTGCTCCGGCACCACCGCGTCGGCGGCCGCGAACTCCTCGTCGGTGGGGCGCCGGTCCACGCCCATCGCCGGCGGGCTGCCGGCGCCGACGCGCGGGTGGAAGACCGCGCCGATCTCGTAGAGGGCGAGGTCGCGGTGACCCCGGCCGAGGTTGCGCTTGAGGATGCCGAGCAGCGGGCCGAGCAGCGTGGTGCGCAGCAGCGGCTCCTCCTCGGACAGCGGGTTGGCCAGCCGCACCGCGGGCCGGCGGGGGTCGTCGGCCGGCAGGCCGAGCTGGTCGGCCAGCTCCGGAGACACGAACGGGTGCGCGAGCACCTCCACGTACCCCCGCTCGGCGAGCGACGTCGCGACGGCCCGGCGGCGACGCTGTCGCGGGGTCAGACCGCGCCCCGGAGGCGCGGTCGGCAGCACCGACGGCACCTTGTCGTACCCGTCGAGGCGGACCACCTCCTCGACCAGGTCGGCCGGGTCGGTCAGGTCGGGCCGCCAGGTCGGCGGGGTGACGCTCAGCACCGTCCCGGCGCCGCTGGCCACGCCCACCGCGCCCGGGTCCTCGGACAACCGGTCCGCGCCCTGCGCGACCGTGCAGCCCACCTGCTCCAGCAGGGCGACGACCCGCGCCGGCGGGTACTCGACGCCGACCCGCCGGGTCGGCAGGTCCGCCGGCAGGGTGATGGGGGTACGCGGCCGGACGTGGTCGATGTCCAGGATCTCCGCGCTCGGGGTGCCGCCGCCGTGCTCGGTGAGCAGCCGCACGGCGCGCTCCAGCGCGACCAGCGCCACGGCCGGGTCGACGCCCCGCTCCCAGCGCTTCGCGGCCTCGCTGAACAGCTTGTGCCGGCGGGCGGTGCGCCCGACCATCGCCGGGTCCCAGTGCGCCGCCTCGAACAGCACGTTCCTGGTGCTGGCGACGACCTCGCTGGTCTCGCCGCCCATCACCGCGGCGAGGGAGATCGGGCCAGTGTCGTCGCAGATGACCATGTCGTCGGCGGTCAGCACCCGGTTGACCCCGTCCAGGGTGGTCAGCTTCTCCCCCGCCTCGGCGCGACGGACCACCAGCGGCCCGGCGATCCGGTCGGCGTCGAACGCGTGCATCGGCTGGCCCAGCTCCAGCATCACGTAGTTGGTGATGTCGACCGGCAGCGAGATGCTGCGGATGCCGGCGGTGACGAGCCGCTGGGCCATCCAGGACGGGGTGGGCGCGGTCGGGTCGATCCCACGGACCAGGCGGGCGGTGAACCGGTCGCAGCCGACCGTGTCGCGGACCTCCACCGGGTACGGCGGCGTCTCGGTGCCGCCCGGAGCCGGCACCAGGGCCGGGTCGCGCAGCGGCGCGTCGAACGCGTGCGACAACTCCCGGGCCAGACCGCGCAGGCTCAGCGCGTACCCCCGGTCGGGGGTGATCTCCAGATCGAGCACCACGTCGTCGAGGCCGACCACCGGGCGCGCGTCGTCACCCGGCTTGGCCGTCACGTCCGGCCCCAGCACGATGATGCCGGAGTGGTCGTCGCCCAGGCCCAGCTCCTTCGCCGAGCAGATCATGCCCGCCGAGTTGTGCCCGTACGTCTTGCGGGCGCCGATGGCGAAGCCGCCGGGCAGCACACCGCCGGGCAGGATCACCACCACCCGGTCACCCGGGGCGAAGTTACGCGCACCGCAGACGATCTCCTGCGGCTCGCCGGTGCCGTTGGCGTCGCCCACGTCCACCCGGCAGAACCGGATCGGCTTCTTGAAGCCGGTGAGCTCCTCGATCTCGCGCACCTCACCGACGACCAGCTGGCCGGTGACGCTCTCGCGCAGGTCCACCACGGACTCGACCTCGATACCGAGGTCGACCAGGGCCTGCTCCAGGTCACCGGTGGGCAGGTCGGCGGGGAGGTCGACGTACTCCCGCAGCCAGCTGACAGAAACTCGCATGACTTCAGACCACCGTTCCCGTGTCTCGTACCCGCATCGCCTACGCCCCGGTCCCGAGCGCGCGGCTGAACCGCACGTCGCCCTCGAAGAGATGGCGGATGTCGCTGACCCCGTGCCGGACCATCAGGGTCCGGTCGATGCCCATGCCGAAGGCGAATCCGGAGTAGACCTCCGGGTCGACGCCGCAGGCGCGCAGCACCCGCGGGTTGACCATGCCGCAGCCGCCCCACTCGACCCACTGCGGGCCGTCCCGGTGCTCCGGGAACCACACGTCGAACTCCGCCGACGGCTCGGTGAACGGGAAGTAGTGCGGCCGCCACCGGGTCTTCGCCTCCGGGCCGAACATCGCGCGGGCGAAGTGGTCCAGCGTGCCCCGCAGGTGCGCCATCGTGATGCCCTTGTCGACCACCAGGCCCTCGGCCTGGTGGAACACCGGGCTGTGGGTGGCGTCGATCTCGTCGGTGCGGTAGACCCGACCGGGCACGATCACGTAGATCGGTGGCTTGCGGCTGAGCATGGTGCGGGTCTGCACCGTCGACGTGTGCGTACGGAGAACAAGGCCGGAGCCATCGGCGGGTGCGATGTGGAAGGTGTCCATCAAGCCCCGGGCCGGGTGGTCGGCGGGGATGTTCAACGCGTCGAAGTTGACCCACTCCAGGTCGACCTCGGGCCCCTCGGCCACCTCGTAGCCCATCCCGACGAAGAGGTCGCTGATCGACTCCATCAGGACGCTCAACGGGTGCCGGGCGCCACGGGGACGCCTGTCGTAGGGCAGTGTGACGTCCACCCGCTCCTCGACCAGCACCCGTTCGGCCTGCTCGCGCTCCACCACCTCGGCGCGGTCGGCGTACGCGGTCTCGATCGCCCGGCGGGCCTCGTTGACCCGCTTGCCGGCGTCGGACTTCGCGGCCGGCGGCAGCGCGCCGATCTCCCGACGGGCGAGCGAGACCGGGGACCGGTCACCCAGGTGCACCGGGCGCAGTGCGGTCAGCGCGTCCGGGTCGGCGGCGGCCTCGAACGCCTTCGTGGCGTCCGCGACGGCCTCGGCCAGGGCGGCGGGGTCGAGCAGGGCGACCTGCTTCGGGTCGTACGGATCGTTGCGGTAGCTCATGGCGTACGGGCACTCCCTCACGGCGGCGCCAGCCCTCTGCGGGGCGGCTAAGCGAGTCTACGGACGCGCGGCTGTGCCGCAGCCCGCCGGTAGGAGTTGCGCAGGGAGCAGGGTCAGGCCCGCCGCCCGCCGACACCGGCGGGCTGGCTAAACGAACGCCGTGTCGCGTTCATGGACGGACGCTCTCCCCTGCTGTCGGTCGCGCCGGAGGCGATCACCTCAGCGCTGTGCTCTCGCTGAAGCGTACAGGCAGACCGCCGCGGCGGCAGCCAGGTTGAGGCTCTCCGCGCGCCCGTACAGCGGCACCCGGACCCGGGCGTCGGCGGCAACGGTCAACTCCTCCGGCAGGCCGTGCGCCTCCGAGCCGAACAGCCAGGCGGTCGGCCCGACGAGCCGGCCGTAGTCGATCAGGTCGTCCAGGTCGCTGTCGCCGTACCCGGTGGTCGCGAAGATCGACAGGCCGGCGGCGCGCAGCGCGTCGACCACCGCGACCGGGTCCGGCGCGCGCACCACGTCGACGTGGAAGAGGCTGCCGGCGGAGGCCCGCACACACTTGCCGTTGTGTTCCTCTTCCCCTGGGCGGTGGTGTTCGACCGGCCCGGCTTCGGTCTGGTGACGGTGGTGGAGATGGCGGTGTTCGTGGCGGTGCTCGCGCT
>NZ_JBEXHP010000068.1:29597-30877 GCF_040607895.1 Micromonospora sp. NPDC005220 | reverse complement strand
GCGGCGGCCGTGTTCGATGCGTTGGCGGGCGCGGGAGTGGGCGGCGGCGGCCGGGGTCGAGCCGGTGGCGCGGGCGGTGCGCAGGATGTCGGTGAGGGTGTCGGCGATGCCGCGGACCCGGGCGGCGGCCTGGTCGGAGGTTTCGTGGTGCAGTTCGACGGCGGTGGCGTGGATGATGCCGCCGGCGCTGACGATGATGTCCGGTGCCCAGAGGATGCCGTGCTGGTGCAGCAGGTCGGCGGTGGCTGGGGCGTCGAGCTGGTTGTTGGCCGGTCCGGCGATCGCGGCGCAGCGCAGTGTCGGCACCGTGTGCGGGGTGAGCAGACCGCCGAGGGCAGCGGGGACGAGCACGTCCACGTCGGCGGTCAGGCAGTCCTGCGGGCTGGCCCAGGCGGCACCCACTGTGACGGCGAGCGTGCGTCTACCCTTGTCGATGTCGGCGGCCACCAGGGTCGCGCCGGCGTCGGCGAGCATGCGCAGTACGTGGCCGCCGACGCGGCCGAGGCCGAGCACCGCGAAGCTGCGCGCGGACAGGTCCGCCGAGCCGAACCGCTCGGCGCACAGGGCATGCAGCGCGGCGAGAACACCGACCGCAGTGTGTCCGGAGGAATCGCCGCTGCCACCGACGTCCACCGGTCGACAGAACGCATGCGGGGTTCGCTCGGCGATCGTGACCATGTCGTCCGGTCCGGTTCCCACGTCCGGTCCGGTGGCGTAGGCGCCCTCCAGACCGGCGATCACGTCGCCCGCGTCATGCAGCACCGCCCGACGGGCAGCCGCGTCCAGTGTCCTGCCCGGGGGCAGGGCGACGACGGTCTTGCCGCCGCCGTTGGGCAGCCCGGCCAGCGCGCACTTGTCCGACATCGCGGCCGACAGCCGCAGCGCGTCGGTGAGCCCGTCGCGCCAGTGCGGGTAGTGCGCGAGCCGGCAGCCGCCGATGGCCTGACCGAGCGCGGTGGAGTGCACCGCGACAACGATCGGCAGGCCGGACCGTGCACCCCGCCTGACGACGACGTGTTCGTGCATGGACTCGGTGTCGAGGTGGGTCGCGACCATGATGGCTCCTGTCGTGCGCTCGCCGGAACGGGATCGACAGTAGGCAGGTGGTTGGCACCGACCAGCTCAAAGCGAACATCGTTCGGAGAAGATGGCAAGATCCCGGTCGTGGACGAATTTGATACGGCGATCATCCAGCACCTGCAGACACATGCGCGGCAGACCAACCGCGAACTGGCCCGCGCGGTCGGCATCGCGCCGTCCACCTGCCTGGAACGCGTGCG
>NZ_JBEXHP010000068.1:0-29504 GCF_040607895.1 Micromonospora sp. NPDC005220 | reverse complement strand
TACGGCGATCATCCAGCACCTGCAGACACATGCGCGGCAGACCAACCGCGAACTGGCCCGCGCGGTCGGCATCGCGCCGTCCACCTGCCTGGAACGCGTGCGCGCACTACGGGAACGCGGCGTGATCACCGGCTACCACGCCGAGGTCAGCCTGGCCGCCCTCAACCGCGGCGTACAAGCATTGCTGCACGTGCAGGTCCGGCCCCTGAGCCGCACCGTCATCGACGGCTTCAAGAAATATGCGATGGAGCTGCCCGAGGTGCTGTCGGTGTACGTCGTGGCCGGCGGCGACGACTTCCTCGTCCACGTCGCCGTACCCAGCGTCGACAGCCTGCACCACTTCCTCATGGACAAGTTCAGCGGACGCCGCGAGATCGTCGGGTTCCGCAGCTCCGTCATCTATCAACACGCCCGAAAGCAGGTCATCGAATCACTTGACCCGTAACGCACGGCCGCAGGGTCGGTACGGTGCGCACATCTACCGCCGATCAGGCGCGGCGCGGTCGCCAGGACCGCTTGATCAGGTGCGCGCTCATGCAGCCGACCGCGAGGTCGTGCCGATGAGCGAGCGGAGATCGAATTCCTTCTGGCGGCCATCGAAGTTGAGGCACCGCAACCAGCTTGACTGGTGCGGTCCGCCCGCGATTGGGTGACGCCGTGAGCAAGTTGTGGACCGCCCCCGAGGACGACCCCAGGACCTTCGGCCAGCCCGTCGGCGAGAAGGCAACCTACCGGGAGTACCTCGACAACTACCGTCTGACCATTGAGATGAAGTGCGACGGACTGGACGCCGAGCAGCTCGGCCGGCGCTCGGTACCGCCCAGCACCCTGAGCTTGCTCGGCCTGGTCCGCCACCTGGCTCAGATGGAGAACCACTGGTTCCAGCGTGTGCTGCAAGGGCGGGCCGACGCACCGCGCCTTTACCAGCACGAGGACGACCCGGATTGGGACTTCGGGGGCGCGGTTCCCGACCCAGCGGTGGTGGAGGACGCCTTTGCAACCTGGAAGGCCGAGACCGCGAAGGCGGACGAATGGCTCGACGCCCTTGAGGAGGCCGACCTGGGCCGCGAGGTGCCGGTCGACGGTGGCAGCCACGCCACGCGTGACGTGCTTGTCCACGTCATCGAGGAGTATGCGCGGCACGTCGGCCACGCCGACCTCCTGCGCGAGTGCATCGACGGGCGAACCGGCTTGTGACCCACCGGGCGGTGGGTCAGCATAAGGACCGCCGCCAGCGCGGTACCAACACCGTGGCACCGGAGTACTGGCGGCACATCGAGCACTACGCCAAGCCGACGCAGCGCGCGTAGAGGCTGTCAGAGGGCGGTGCAGCGTTTCGACAGCGTCGGCTGTGACCTGGTAGTGGGCACCGCCGTCCGGGCGACGCTCATCAACAATGAGCGTTGGGCGCAGGGCGGAGCTGATCGAAGCCCGGCGATGCCTGCCAGTCGTGCGTTGAAGAAGTGCCGGCGGTCTTGCCCAAATCATCTTAGTCATTAAGATAATCGCATGGGCATATCGACTGACTTCTCGGTGGCCATCGCCGGCGCCGGCCTGTCCGGCCTCTGCCTCGCCCAGTACCTGATGCGCGCCGGCATCGACGTGCACGTCTACGAACGGGACTCGGGCCCCTTCGTCCGGCGGCAGGGCTACCGGATCATTCTCGACCGGTACGGGCTGGAGGCACTGCGCGAGAGCCTGCCCCGCCCGCTGTACAACCTGGCGCTGACCACCGGCGACGAGCCCGGCGGGCAGCTGCGCTTCACCGACAGCCGGCTGCGGGACGCATTCACCATCACCTTCAAGGACGAGCCGCACGCGACCCGCCAGGTCGACCGGCTGACCCTGCGGTCGATCCTGCAGTCCGGGCTTAACGGGCGCATCCACTACGGCAAGGAAGCCGTCGCGGTGGACAGCGGCGGCCCGGCAATGCTGCGACTGCGGTTCTCCGACGGCGGGGCCGCCCCGGCAAGCGTCGTCGTGGGCGCGGACGGCGTCGGCTCGGCGCTGCGCGCGCAGCTCATGCCGGACGCGGACCCGGCGAACACCCCGATGGCGGGCATCTACGGCCGCTCGCCGCTGCGGCGCAACGGTGAGAGCGTCATCCCGGAAGCGCTGCGTACCAGTGGGGTCCTGGCCATCGCCGACCGGCCGGGTCGCGCATTCTTCTTCACCTCCATGCGGTTCGGCGAGAGTCCACCGGAGGCGTTCGCGCGCCTGGCCCCGGACAGCTATGCGCCTACCGGCTACGACTACGTCATGTGGGGGCTGCTGCTCCGGCAGGAGGAGGTGCCCGTCGGCGTCCGCGGGGACCTGCTGGCGCTGTGGAGACTGGCCTCCCGGTTGAGTACGGACTTCCACCCGGTCATCCGGCGGCTGGTCGGCACGGCCGAGTTGGACGCCACGGTGCTCAACCTCTTCGCCACTGGCCGGCGCCCGCGCCGGTGGGCGGTGCCCCGGGCGACGATGATGGGCGACGCCGTGCACGTCATGCCGCCGTTCGGCGCCCATGGTGGCAACACGGCGCTCCGCGACGCCGCACTGCTCGGCCGCAGGCTGGTCCAGGCTCGGGCCAGCGGCGCGTCGGTGGAGGAGGCCATCGCCGGCTACCAGGACGAGATGGTGCCCTACGCCTTCCGCGCCGTCGACACCGCCGCCGGGCTGATGCGCCGCCTCACCGGGGGCGCGGCCGCGCCGCACTGGGTGCTGACCCGCGTGCTACCTCGGCTGCACCGGGTCACCGTACCGGAGGCATGATTGCCGGCATGTCCCACGAGCCGGCCCGGGCGTCCGCGATCGCCGACCTCATGCGCGCCGGGCGGGAGACGTCGCGGCTGTCCATGGTGTTCCGGTACGCCATCGCCGAGCGGCTGGGCCTCACCGTCAGCGACCTGGAGTGCCTGGACTACCTGGCGGACGTCGGATCCGCCACCGCGGGGCAGGTCGCCGGGCGGACCAACCTCACCACCGGGGCGGTGACCAGCATGCTCCGCCGGCTTCAGCAGGCGGGCTACGTGACGGCCGAGCGCGATCCGGCGGACCGGCGGCGGGTGATCGTCACCCTGCGGCCGGAACGGAGCGCCGAGCTGAAGCGACCGTACGAGCGGTTCGCCGAGCGGGCGGAGCGGCTCATTGAGGGCTACAGCGTCGAGGAGCTCATGCTGCTGGTCCGGCACTTTGACCACATGCAGGCGATGTACCTCGCCGAGTTGGACCGCCTCGGCAGCGGCGACACCGCGCAGCGGTCCGCCTGAGGCGGCGTCGCGTGACGGACCGCGCCTCCGATCCGCTGCCTGACGACGAGATGCCGCCGGTCATCGGCAAAGTTGCCGCCGTTGCTCGGCGAGGATGTGGGGTGCACCCGGGGTGTCTGGGAAGCGGGCGGCCGGCGGTACGCGGACAATGCGGGGATGAAGCGAGAGGTACGGCTGATGCGGTTGACCGGTGCACGCGCCAACGGTGCGGTGGCGACGGGTGCGGCGGCTACCGGCGCGCGGGCTGCGGGGGCGGCGTCGTTCGGCGCTCTCGCCGTGGGGGCGCTGGCCGTCGGGGCGGTAGCCGTCGGGGCGGTGGTCATCGGGCGGTTGGCGATCCGCCGGGCGGTCGTGCGGGAGCTGCGCGTCGGCCGGTTGGAGATCGACGAGTTGGTGGTGCACAGTCGACCCACTGCTGACGGGTAACCCTTCACCACCATCGACTGGGCGCCCGGCTCGGCCTCCGCGGAGGCACAGGTGTGGGCCACGATGGTGGCCGAAGCCGCCGCGGCGGGGCAGAGCCTGGCGGCGCCGACGCGCCGCTGTCACTGGCCGAGCGCATCGAGGTCCTTGGACCAGGTGAATCGGTACGCCGTTGGAGCAGCGTCGCCATTGATCACCAGGCCCGGGCGGGAAGCTTCGCGGGGCGAAAGGCGGCGAAACGTCGGCATTGGCGTGTGGTGAATGACGGCTATCCCGGACGGCGCTCCTGCGTCGATCATTGCCCAGAGATAGATGCGAGTCATTCTCACCTCCGGGTGGAACGCCCGGGCGCGGAGGGCGAGACGTCGGCACCGGAAGCCGGGCGCACCGTTCGGCCCGACTCCGCGTCCCCGGAGGATCGCCATGCCCCGTCCCGCTCTTCGTAACCGGCTCGCGGCGTTCACCGCCGCCGCCCTGACCGCGAGCGTCCTGACGGTGACCCCGCCGTCACCGGCGCTGGCCGCCAGCACCTTCGCCGCCAACGACTACTGCCTCGGCCAGTGCGCCGACATCCTGCCCCCGGGGCAGAACGGCAACGCCACGCTTGTCGCCATCCTGGCGCACCAGGCGCTCGGCACCCGCCCGGCGCACTCCAGCGACCAGCTCGACGAGTACGCGAACCTGGTCTACAACTACGCCGGGCTGACCGACGAGCAGATCGCCCACTTCTACAACGACGCCTCGTTCGGAGTCCCGGCCGCACAGGTCGAGAGCACCGTCTCGCCGCGCGCGGACGTCACCATCGTTCGGGACAAGGCCACCGGCGTCCCGCACATCACCGGCACCACCCGCGGCGGCACCATGTTCGGCGCCGGCTACGCCGGTGCCCAGGACCGACTCTGGGTGATGGACCTGCTGCGGCACGTCGGCCGCGGCACCGTCAGCTCGTTCGCCGGCGGCGCCCCCGGCAACCGGGAGCTGGAGCAGAGCGTCTGGGCCAACTCGCCCTACACCGAGGCGGACCTCCAGGCCCAGGTGGACGCGCTGCGCACCAAGGGCGCCCGGGGCCAGCAGCTCTACACCGATGTGGTCGACTACATCGCCGGCATCAACGCCTACATCGACAAGTCGATCGCCGACGACAACTACCCGGGGGAGTACGTGCTCGCCGGCGCCGGCAAGCCGAGGCACTTCACCATGACCGACCTCATCGCCACCGCCGGCGTCGTCGGCGGACTCTTCGGTGGGGGCGGCGGCAGCGAGATCCAGTCGGCGCTGGTCCGGGTGGCCGCCCGAGCCAAGTACGGCGCCACCGAGGGCGACCGGGTGTGGGCGGCGTTCCGCTCGCAGAACGACCCGGAGACAGTACTCACCCTGCACGACGGGCAGAGCTTCCCGTACGGAGCGACGCCGCCCGGCGCTACCAGCGCGGTGCTCCCCGACGCCGGTTCGGTGGTCGCCGAGCCCCTGGCGTACGACGCCAGCGGCGGGGCCGCCGCCCGCACCGGCGCCAGCACCGCCACCAAGGAACTGCTCGGCGGCCTGAGCAACCTGCGCGCGCACGGCATGTCCAACGCGGTAGTGGTCTCCGGACGGCACACCACCACCGGCAACCCGGTGGCCGTGTTCGGCCCGCAGACCGGCTACTTCGCGCCGCAGCTGCTCATGCTCCAGGAGTTGCAGGGGCCGGGCATCAGCGCGCGCGGCGCGGCGTTCGCCGGACTCAACCTCTACGTACTGCTCGGCCGGGGCCAGGACTACGCGTGGAGCGCGACCTCCGCCTCCCAGGACCTCACCGACACGTACGCGGTGCCACTGTGCACCACCGACGGCAGCGCCCCGACGCTGCGCACCAACCGTTACCTTTACCACGGGCAGTGCCTCGCCATGGAGGCTCTGGAGCAGCGCAACTCCTGGTCGCCGACGTTGGCCGACTCCACCCCGGCCGGTTCGTACACGCTGCGCGCGCTGCGCACCAAGTACGGGCTGGTGTCCTACCGGGGTCTGGTGAACGGGCAGCCGACCGCGTTCACCAAGCTGCGCTCGACCTACCGGCACGAGGCTGACTCGGCGATCGGCTTCCAGGCCTTCAACGACCCGTCGGCGATGGGCAGCGCGTCGGCGTTCCAGACGGCAGCGGCCAGCGTCGGGTACGCGTTCAACTGGTTCTACGTCAACTCGACCGAGGCGGCGTACTACAACTCCGGCTCGAACCCGGTGCGGCCGGCCACCGCCGACCCGAACCTGCCCACCAGGGCCGAACCGGCGTACGAGTGGGCCGGCTGGAACCCGGACACCAACGACGCCACCTACGCCCCGGCGTCGGCGCATCCGCAGTCGGTCAACCAGGACTACTACGTCAGCTGGAACAACAAGCAGGCGCGGGACTTCGGCGCGGCGGACGGCAACTTCAGCTTCGGCTCCGTACACCGGGGTCAGTTGCTCGACGGCCCGGTGCGCGCCGCGATCGCCCAGCGCAAGCTCGGCCGCGCCGACGTTGTCAAGATCATGGCGGATGCGGCGGTGACCGACCTGCGCGGCCAGCAGGTCCTCGGTGAGCTGCTGCGGGTGCTGGACAACGCGCCGGTCACCGACCCGGCGCTGGCCGACGCGATCGCCAAGCTGCGGGCCTGGCAGCAGGCTGGCACGCGGCGGGTGGAGACGTCCCCCGGCTCGAAGGTCTACCAGCACGCGGACGCCATCCGGATCTTCGACGCGTGGTGGCCGCTGCTCGCCTCGGCGCAGTTCCGCCCCGGCCTCGGGCCGGACCTCTATGCCGCGCTGGTCGATGCCATCGAGGTGAACGAGGCGCCCTCGGGCGGCCAGAACGGCGGGCGGGACGGCACCGCGAGCTGGGCGTTGCAGGGGCAGGCGCACAAGGGCTCGTCGTTCCAGTACGGCTGGTGGGGCTACGTCGACAAGGATCTGCGCACCGTGCTCGGCGACCCGGTGGCCGGCGGGCTCGGGCGCGCGTACTGCGGCAACGGCAACCTCGGCGCGTGCCGCCAGGCCCTGCTCGACACGCTCGGACAGGCCGCCGCGGTGCCGGCCACCACTGTCTACCCGGGCGACAAGTCCTGCGGGGCCGGCGACCAGTGGTGCGCCGACTCGATCGCCCAGTCCGGCCTGGGTGGAATCACCCACCCGCTGATCGCCTGGCAGAACCGCCCCACCTACCAGCAGGTCGTCTCGTTCCCGGCGCGCCGGGGCGACGACGTCACCAACCTGGCCCAGGGTCGCCCGGCCACCGCGTCGAGCACCCAGTTCCTGACCAGCTACACCCCGGACAAGGCGGTCGACGGCAGCCTGAGCAGCCGGTGGGCCAGCAGCTACAACGACAACCAGTGGCTGCGGGTCGACCTGGGCGCGGCCCGCACGGTGAGCCGGGCGGTGCTGCGCTGGGAGTCCGCGTACGGCACTTCGTACCGGATCGAGGTCTCCGGCGACGGCAGCTCCTGGACGCCGGTGTTCACCACCACCGCCGGCAACGGCGGCGTCGACAACGCCACCTTCGCCCCGGTCACCGCCCGCTACGTGCGGGTGTACGGAGTCAAGCGGGCCACCACGTACGGGTTCTCGCTCTACGAATTCGAGCTGTACGGGAAGTGATCTGGCCCGGTGGGGGCGGCGGCATCGCCCGCCGCCCCTCCGTCACCGGCCACCAGTGAAGCGCCGCGCCCACGCTGACGGTAGGCCCGGCGCTGTCACCCGTCAGCGGCCCTGTAGGCGCTTCACGTTGTCGCCGAAGGTCCAGCCCTTCGACCCGTCCCAGTTCGCCGACCAGGTCATCAGGCCCTTGAGGCCGGGTACGGAGTTCCAGGCCTGCGTGACCAGCGACGTCGACAGGTAGCCTCCGCCGGCACCGTTCTGCGCGGGTAGGCCCGGGACCTGCTTGTCGTAGGGAACGCGGATGGTGGTGCCCTGAATGGTCAGGCCGTTGTTGAGGCACTGCGTCTGCACGGTGAAGCCCTGCACGGTGCCCGCCGGGTACGAGTCGCCGGCGCAGCCGTACATGCTGCCGTTGTAGTACTGCATGTTCAGCCACCAGAGCCGGCCGTTGTCCACGTACTTCTTGATGATCGGCAGGTAGGAGCCCCAGATCGAGCCGTAGACCACGCTGCCGCCGGTGACGTAGGCCGTCTCCGGCGCCATGGTCAGGCCGAAGTTCGACGGCATCCGGGCCAGCACGCCGTCGATGATCCGGATCAGGTTGGCCTGCGACGTGGAGAGGGTGTTGATGTTGCCGCTACCGGTCAGGCCGGTCTCGATGTCGATGTCGATGCCGTCGAAGTGGTACGCCGTCAGGATCGGCACGATCGTCGCGATGAACCGGTCGGCGACCGCGCTGGAGCTCAGGTCGATGCCCGCGGCGGCCCCGCCGATCGACATCAGGATGGTGGCACCGGCCGCTTTGGCCTGGCACATCTCGGCCGGGGTGGCCACCTTCACGCCGGCGTCCATGCCGTTCTCCCAGAGGACCGTGCCGTCCGAGCGGATCACCGGGAACGCCGCGTTGATCACGTTGTAGCCGTGCTGGTTGAGCCGGCTGTCGGTGATCGGGATCCAGCCGAGGCCAGGGTGTACGCCGTTGGAGGCGCCGTCCCAGTTCTCCCAGTAGCCCTGCAACACCTTGCCGGTGGGCCGCGACTTCACCGCGCAGGTCCCGCCGGTTGGCGGCGGCGTGGTGGGGGGAGGGGTGGTCGGTGGTGGCGTGGTGGGCGGCGGGGTCGTCGGTGGTGGCGTGGTGGGTGGTGGCGTGGATCCCGAACACGCGCCCAGGTCACGCCAGAGCGACGGGGTCGCGGCGGGGTTCCAGCCGGCGCCGGGGTGTGCGGTGTGGGTGACAAGTGCCTGGTAGAGCCGGCCGCCATAGGTGACCTGGGCGCCCGCCTGGTAGGTGGTGCCCTCGGCCCAGGCCGGGGCGGTGCAGGCGACCATGGGCACGGCGGTGGCCGAGGACACGGCGGCCATGCTGCTGGGGACGAAGGCGACCGCAGCCGTGACGGTCATCGCCGCTCCGGCCACCACTGCGAAAATTCGACGGCTTCTCATGGCTCACTCCCCAGGCTTCGGTGACCCGTGACCTCCACATATTGACGGTCGTGAAGCTTAATATCAAGGGTTGTTTACAGATTCCGGGAGCCAGCGACGACCCGGCCGTGCAGCCGGGCGGTGTGCATCAAGGCGAGCAGGCTCTGCCGGCGCGTCTCCGGCCCGATCCCAGTCGAGGTCGACGGGCTCGGCGTCGCCGTCCTCGGCTGCCGAGTCGCCCGCTGTCGCCTAGATCGTCGGGCGAGTTTCTGCCGATCGGCAGGTCACCGCCATCCGGAGTACGTGAGGTCAGGGGTTGAACTCAGCCCACTGCGCCTGCGTCAGCAGGCCTCCACCCTCCAGCCGGCGGGCGACCTCGGTCTTCGTGGCCGGGTCCAACCCTTCAGGCAGGTCCTCGAACGAAGTGGGCAGGACATCCAGCAGGGAGAAGACCTGCTGGCCGTCACGCATGGTCAACAACAGCATGCATCGCCAGTGCGGCGAAAACTCAGGCCGGTGCCCGGTCCGGTGCACCAGCACCGGCCACAGATAGTGCGTCGCCCCGGGATCAGCGAACTCCGCCAGCCAGCCGGCACCGTGATTGCGGTTCAGCCGGCACTCGATCGCTTCGGCGTCGAGGCGGATCAACTCCGACGTGTCGACCGCCTTGACGGTACGGGGAACAGCTGAGCTCACCGCGCGAGTCTCCCAGCTGCACGTCCAGAAGCTGAACCGGGTGCGTTGCGGCCTGCGACGTACCGAGGAGCGCATTCGCCCGTACGAACTGGGCGGGCCCGGCGACACGCCGAGCCCGCCCGATCGTCAGGCGAGGCGCGCGAGCCGGAATTGTTGGTTGGTTTGTCCGTGGCAGTCGTAGAGCTGGATCTGGGCGCCGTTGGCGGTGCTCCAGGCGTCCAGGCATCGTCCGGATTGCACGTTGCTGATGGTGCCGTTGGAGTTGATGTTCCATTGTTGGTTGGTTTGGCTGTGGCAGCTGTAGATCTGGACTGCCGCGCCGTTGCCGGTGCCTGCCGCGTCGAGGCACATGGTGCCGTACACCTGTAGTTGTTTGCCTGAGGTGTAGGTCCAGGCCTGGTTGGTCTGCTTGTTGCAGTCGTAGAGCTGGACCCGGGTGCCGTTGGTGGTTGAGGCGTTGGGTACGTCGATGCACCGGTTGGACTGCGCGCCGACGATCTCGCTGGCGGAGCCGGGTGGGACGGTCGGGGTGGGGGTCGGCGTGGGGGTCGGCGTGTTGGTGGGTGTGGGGGTCGGGGTGGTCGGTGTCGAGGGCAGCAAGGGGCAGGTGCTGCGGTAGGTGACCACGCCGCTGGAGTCCAGCAGCGGGCAGAGGAACTGGCTGTACCGGGCGTCGTTGTCGATGAACATCTTGACGAACGGCAGCATCGTCCGGACCATCACCGGGTTCGACCGTCCGACCATGAACCCGTGATCCGCGCCGGCGACCTCCAGATAGACGCTCTCGGTGGTGGCCGGGATGCTGTTGTACAGGCTGGTGGCGTAGGAAGGGGTGACCACCGTGTCCGCCTGCCCAGCGAAGATCATCGTGGGCACCCGGTCGTTGGCCAGGTTCGATGACGGCGAGTACGGCGCGATGCCCACCACCGCCTTCAGCGACGGGCGCCGGATGGCCGCGCTCAGTGCGCCGCCGCCGCCCATCGAGTGACCGGCGACCGCCAGTCGGTTGGGGTCGACCCGGTCGCGTACCGGGCTCTGCTGTGTCAGGTAGTCCAGCGCGGCGAGCAACTGGGTGCCCCGGGCCGTGTCGAAGTCGTTACGGCTGTTGGTCTCGATGCCGATCACGACGAAGCCGTGGGAGGCCAGCCACGGTCCCATCCAGGCCAGTTCGGCGGAGAACAACGCCGTGTAACCCGGTGAGATCGCAATGGCCCCGAAGGTGCCCTGGCTGGTGTCGGTCGGGTAGTAGATCCTGCCGCCGTTGAAGCCGTACCCGGTCGGGACGCTGACCGACGTGTTGGCGAACGGCCCGTTCACGGCGGTGACGCTGGTCCGGGTGGGGTCCGGACCCCGCTGGTACGGGTTGTCGGCGGCCGACGCCGACCCGGTCATCATCGTCATGGTGAGCACGCCGACCGCGGCTGCGACACCGGCTGCGGCGAGCTTGAACAGCCGTCCCCGGAGGCCGGGGGACCCTCGGTCAGCCTTGATGTTCGCCGAGGGCGGGGGGTGGGACGTGTGTCCTCGCACTGTCGTTACCTCCTGGTGGTGGGTGGGTGCGGGGGCGGGCGGGCTCGGTAGGGGTGCCGGGCCTGCCCGCCCCGCGGTGTCGGATGGTCAGCGTTGCAGCGTCAGCAGGCCCGGCCGGTACGGCAGCAGGCCGTAGTCGCCGCCGGAGCTGGGGGAACGACCCTGGTAGAGCAGCTGCAGGTTGCAGGCGTCAACAGTCATGGTCTGATCGGCGTTGCTGCGGATCAGCTCACCGTGGCTGATGTCGTTGGTCCAGGTGGCGCCGCTGTTGGCCTTGCCGGCGAACGGGTTGCTCTCGGACGTGGCCTGTGGCGTCCAGGTGCCACCCAGGCTGGTGGCCGTGAACGAGCGGAAGTAGCGGCCGTTCGCGCCGATCGCCTCGACGATCATGAGGTACTTGTTCAGGCCCTGGAGCTTGTAGACCTGAACGGCCTCGAACAGGTTGTTCGTCGAGTCGGTCATGATCGTCGTGTAGTTGCTGCCGAAGCTGCCGGGGAAGTTCCCGATCGGCATGCTGGCCCGGTAGATCCTGCCGTTGTCCCCGGCGAAGAACAGGTACATGTTCTGGTCGTCCCCGATGAGCGCCTGGTCGATCGGGCCGGTGCTGGAGTTGGAGATGCTTCCGGTGAACAACGTCTGCGCCGAGGACCAACTGTTCACGTTGGTCGGGTCGGTCGACGTGCGGTACGAGAAGGCCGGCCCACCCCACTGATAGGCCAACACCCAGACGTTGCGCGGCGCGAAGTAGAACAGCGACGGTGCCACCGCCGCGAACGGCATCTGATTCTGCGACGCCGACCCCATCTGGTTGAAGTTCGAGAACAGACCGAAGTTCATCGAGCCCCAGGTCGTACCCGTGTCGTGCGTTGTCGCGTAGACCAACTGCTGGCCGTTGTACGGCGCGTGCGTGAAGTCCTTCAGCGACACCCACCCCGACCTCGGCTGCGCCAGCGCGCCCGTCGACGACCAGCGGTACGAGGAGGGCAGGTCACAGCTTCCACCGGTCGGCGTCGGCGTAGGCGTGGTGGGCGTCGGCGTCGGCGTCTGGGTGGGACCGCCGAGGGAGGCGAGCCGGAATTGCTGGTTGGTTTGTCCGTGGCAGTCGTAGAGCTGGATCTGGGCGCCGTTGGCGGTGCTCCAGGCGTCCAGGCATCGTCCGGATTGCACGTTGCTGATGGTGCCGTTGGAGTTGATGTTCCATTGTTGGTTGGTTTGGCTGTGGCAGCTGTAGATCTGGACTGCCGCGCCGTTGCCGGTGCCTGCCGCGTCGAGGCACATGGTGCCGTACACCTGTAGTTGTTTGCCTGAGGTGTAGGTCCAGGCCTGGTTGGTCTGCTTGTTGCAGTCGTAGAGCTGGACCCGGGTGCCGTTGGTGGTGGAGGCGTTGGGTACGTCGACGCATCGGTTGGACTGCGCGCCGATGATCTCGCTGGCGGAGCCGGGTGGGACGGTCGGGGTGGGGGTCGGGGTGGGGGTCGGCGTGGTGGGCGTCGGGGTGGGCCCGGGGCCGGCGCTGTTCAGCGCCTCCAGGGTGGACGTGTAGGCGGCCTTCTTGGTGCCGTTGCAGTCGAAGAGCAGCGGAGTGCCGCTGGAGCGCCACGAGTCACAGTCCCGCACGCCCCACACGGTGAGGCCGTTGCAGCGGGCCACGGCGAGGCAGTCGTTGACCACGCTGCGGTAGGTGTTGGCCTGCGTCGTACCGGAGCCCTCAATGTCCAGTTCGGTGATCTGCACGTCCACCCCGAGGGCGGCGAAGCTGGACAGCGTCGTGCGGTAGTTGCTGTTGTACGGCGAATTGGCGTTGAAGTGCGACTGGAACCCGACGCAGTCGATCGGGACCCCGCGCTGCTTGAAGTCGCGCACCATGTTGTACACGGCCTGGGTCTTGGCCCAGGTCCAGTTGTCGGTGTTGTAGTCGTTGTAGCAGAGCTTCGCGTCCGGGTCCGCCGTGTCGGCGGCGCGGAACGCCGCCTCGATCCAGTCGTTGCCGGTGCGCTGAAGGTTCGAGTTACGACGGGCGCCGCTGTTGCCGTCCTCGAATGCCTCGTTCACCACGTCCCACGAGTAGATCTTGCCCCGGTAGTTGCTGGCCACCCGGTTGACGTGGTTGAGCATCGCGTTGCGCAGCGCGGTGCCCTCCATGCTCTGCATCCAGCCCGGTTGCTGGGAGTGCCAGGCCAAGGTGTGGCCGCGGACCTTCCAGCCCCGGGAGGTGGCGTGGTTCACGATCCGGTCCGCGTTGCTGAAGGTGAAGTTGTTCTGCTGCGGCTCGGTCGCGTCGATCTTCATTTCGTTCTCGGGAGTGACTGCGTTGAACTCCCGGTTCAGGATCGTCGTGTAGGCGCTGTCGCCGAGCTTGTTCGCGGCGACGGCGGCACCGAAGTACCGGCCGGACTGGGCGGCGGCGGCACCGAGGGTCGTTTCGGCGGCCTGGGCGAGGTTGGGCAGCAGTGACGCGACCAGGACCGCAACTATCGCGGCCGTTCCGGAAAGAGTGAGTGCCCGTAGTCGGGCACGCCCGATGGGACGGGGGCGGGGAAGCATGCTGATCCTCCAGTGGTGGGGTAGGAAAATCTCCATCGCGGTTCGAGTCGAGACCCTGCTCGGCTGGCGGGAGCCATGACGTTGAGTCCGCCCGACCGGTCTAGGGCTCACGTCCGGCGTCCGCCGGAGGCGGAATCATCTCGGGCTGCCTGACCAGCAGGTAGCGGGTTGGATGGGGGTGCCTGGCCGCCCGCCGGGAAGTGGTTGCGGGCGTTGAGCTCGCCAGGTGCGGGACGTGGTCGCCTGGCGGGTGGGTGGGCCTGATGGTCGCGTGAGGAGCCTCCGGGGGGCTAAGGATCTTGTTAACGTTCACACTTGTCGATGGCTCCTAGGTTGGCAGAAAATTCCAGGCCTTTCAACCGGTAGTTTCGGGCCTGTTACGGATCTGGGCAGCGCGGTTCGAGTCGAGCGGAGGCGGTGAAGGCGTCGCTGCTCTCTGTGCCCTGCGGACGTCCGAAGGTTCAACGCCCGCGTCCGAGGCGCAAAGCGCTCTACGGCGGAGATGGTGGTGGGCAGGTTCGGCCCGTTCCGCCAGCGCGGCCGGAGCGCACCGCCACCGGGGACGACGACAGTCGACGGCCTAACCTCCTAGGAAGCCTTACGGGTTGTGCCTTTACCGACTGTTGTCGTTCGGCGTAACGGAGGAAGGGCCTTGCCGGTGCTCGCACTACGGCTTATTCGTCCTTTTCGCACCAGCGCTTGTGGCGAAGGACCGTGACTCTTCGGAGGTGGGCGCGTACGCGCTGAAAGCGCGGCGTCAGCCGGCGGAGATGGCTGAAAATTCGCCCCCGGCGGGCGGTAACCAAATGGCCTGTCCAACCCGTCAGGGTCAGTGATGGATCGCCACTGCGGGCGGTCGGCCGAGGAGGAACAAGGGACATGGGCGACGTCCGTGACCGGTTCAGGCACGATCTGGCCCAACACCCCGCCCCGCCGCTGGGCGACCTGGTCCAGCAGTCGGTGGTGCAGGGCCGCCGACTGCGCCGCCAGCGCCGCCTGGCCCAGTTCGGCGCCGGCGGATCGGCGTTGGCGATGCTGCTCGTGATCGGCCTGGCCGCCGGGCCGCCCGACTTCGGAGCGGATGAGGACGGTCAGCCCGGCGCTCTGGGGTTCGGTTCGTCGGGTGGGTCGGTCGACACCTCCACCTCGTCCCCGTCCCCTGACGGCGCGCCGGGCGCGCTCGCGAAGGGCGCCGACGAGGAGCAGCGAGAAAACCCTGCTCGGTTAGTGCCGCCGACTCCCTCGACCACGGTGATCGACACCGTGAGGATCGGGGCGGGGCCGGACGGTGAGCTGCTGACCACCACACCGCAGGCCGCCCTGGAACTGCTGACCCGGCTGCTACCCAAGGGCGCGACCAGCGGTTACGCGAGCCTGGAGAGTGGCGGGGCGGGCCCCGGCATGCCGTATGTCCAGCTCTACCTGGATCGAGGCGATGGACCGGGCATGGTGCGGCTCTCCATCTACCAGGACAACCTCGGCGGCGACCCGGTCCCAGGAACGGTCGAGCTGACCGAAGTGCCCGACAACTGCGTGCGGAACAAGACGGTCACGGTGCACCACCGCGGTGGCCTACAGATCGATCTGATGATCGGCACCTGTTTGACCTGGGAGGGCAAGGGGACCTCGCCGGCGCGGCCCGTCCTCTCCGTGGAGGAGGCGACCGAGGTCGCCGCCAACCCGACCTGGGGGACAAAACTGCCGGCCGAGTTCGTCGACACCGGTGCCAAGAGGTTCCCGACGCTGGCCGGGTCGAATGGCTGACGAGGACTTCGTAGACTTCGCGCACGCGGCCGCTGGCCGCCTGCGCGACGCCGCGTTCCTGATGTGCCGCGACTGGCATCTCGCCCAGGACCTCACCCAGACGACGCTGGCCAAGGTGTACGCCAACTGGAGGCGGGTCCGCCGCGCCGACGACCCGCACGCGTACGCCCGGAAGATACTGCTGCGCTGCATGATCGACCAGCAGCGGCGTCGTTCCAGCCGCGAGTTGGCGATGTCGACGCCGCCGGAGCGGAGCGAGGAGCATCCGGCCGAGCTGCGCATGACGCTGCTGGACGCGGTCGCCACCTTGCCGTTGCGGGATCGGGCGATCATCGTCCTGCGCTACTGGGACGACCTGAGCGTGGAGACAACAGCCGAGGTGGTGGGCGTCTCCACCGCCGTCGTCAAGAGCCAGAGCCTTCGCTCCCTCAGCCGCCTGCGCGAGTTGCTCGGCGAGACCCGGTCCGAACTGTTCGCCGAGGAACGCCATTGACCGGTCTCGTCCGCGGCCGCGGTGCGGCGGATTCCGGTGGCGTCGGGCCACCGGCCGTCAACCGTGGCGCCGGTGACGCGGCGACGACGAAACGTGCCACCACGCATCGTCGCCTGACGCGTGACCTGTGGTGGCAGACATCTGTGTTCTGGGGAGGTCCATGGTGTTCGTATCGAGCAGCACGACGTGCCGAGGCCGGATCCGCGGCAGAGGCCGAGGTTCGGTCACTGTCGTGCCGGTGGTCCTGTCGGCGTTGGTGGTGATGGCCGCGGGGTGTCAGCGGGGGGAGTCCGGCGACGGCTCCGGTGAGCGGCCTACCGTGAACACGGAGCGGGGCGATTCCAGCATGCTGCTCCGGGCGGGCGATCTGGGTTCGAACTGGCATGAGGACGACGCTCGAACCGGTCAGCCGCCCTGGCCGTGGGAGCAGGACAGCTGCCCCAACTATCAGAGCAGTGACTACCCGGCCACGTCGCATCGGCGCACTGCCGTGCAGCGCTACTACCGGATGTCGGACGGTTCGTCGCCGGCTCACCACGTCGTGGAGACGTACGAACCTGGATGGGCCGAGCGGAATGTCGATGACGTCCGTCGGGTGCTGCTGCGGTGCGCGAGCTACGTGGCCCTCGGATCGCAGGTCTCGTTCGACGTCGTCGATCCGCACTATCTGGAGGGCGCCGGCATGCTCATTCGAGGTCGCATCGCGCATGCCGACACCCCGAGCACCGTCACGTACGTCGTGATGCTGAGACGGGGCGACACGGTTTCGACGGTCCGCCTGCCCGATCCGGGCAGCCGGGCCGCTGTGGACTCGGTCGCGGCGAGGGCGGTGGCTCGCCTTGGCTGAGCGAAAAGGTCGGCAGTTGCCGCGCCGCTGGGTCGTTTCCGCGGCTGCCATGTCTCTCGCCGGTGTCGCGACGGCCGCCTTCGGCGCCACGCGCGGTCACGACGGCGACGGAGCCGGACCGCCGCGTGGTTCTTCCCCGGCCAGTCCGATCCCCACGACGCCGGCCGTCGACCGGATCGACCAGGCGAGGACGCGCATTGAGGCCTACGTGGACCGGTACGACGGCCATGTGGCGGTCGCGGCACTGGACCGACAGGGAACGGCCGCGGTGACGGTCGGCGCCAAACGGTTCGAGACCGCCAGCATCGTCAAGGTCAACATCCTGGCAGCTCTTCTGCTGCGCCAGAATCCACCGGGCAAGGCCCTGGGTTCGGATACCCGCCGGCTGGCCGAGGCCATGATCGTCTCCAGTGACAACGATGCGGCGGTGGCCCTGTGGCAACGGATCGACGGCTCGCGCGGCCTCACCGCCGCGAATCGCGCGTTCGGTCTGCGGGAGACCAGATCCAACACGCACTGGGGACTCACCACGACCACGGCTGCCGACCAGCTCCGCCTGCTGACCGCGTTGACGTCGCCGGAGGGACCGCTGACCCCGCAGGCCCGCGCCTTCATCATGGGGCTGATGAAGAAGGTGATCCCCGAGCAACGATGGGGAGTCACCGCCGCGCGGGAGCCGGGCAATCGTTCCGTCTACGTCAAGAACGGCTGGGACACCGTCGATGTCGACGGCGGCCGTTGGTTGGTCAACAGCATCGGACGCATCGTCGAGGCCCGTCATGACTGGCTGATCGCCGTGCTCTCCGATCATCACGTGAGCCAGGAGGACGGCATTCAGGTCGTCGAGAAGGCCGCCACGTACGTGCTCAAGGAGCTGCGCGCCGCCACTGCGGGCGATGCTCCTCCGCAGGGGTAGACCCCGGTGCCGGGGACTCGTCTCTGGCGGCAGCAGAAGTTTCAGACCTTGTACCCATCCGTCTGCGGGTCGGCCTCGAATGCCTCATGACAGCAGCAGTTGAGGACAAGGATCTGAGGAGTTCGTATGAAACGGCGCCTGTTTGCCACGGTCGGTGTGATCGCTGTGCTGGCCCTGTCCGCCTGCGGCGGTACCGACAGCGAGGACAACGCCAGCGGCGCGAGCGCCGCGCCGGGCATGTCGGCCAGTGCGCCCATGTCCTCGGCCTCGCCGTCGATGATGATGTCGGGTCAGTTCGGCTCGGGGTGCGCGGCGGTGCCGACCGACCCGTCCAATCCGGGGAGTTTCGAGGCGATGGCGAAGGTGCCGGTGGCCAGCGCCGCGTCCGGCAATCCGCTGTTGTCGACGCTGGTGACGGCGGTGAAGAAGGCCAACCTGGTGGACCCGCTCAACGGCTCGCAGGGCGTGACGGTGTTCGCGCCGACCAACGACGCGTTCGCCAAGATTCCGAAGGCCGACCTGGACAAGGTCCTGGCCGACGACGCCATGCTGAAGAAGATCCTGACCTACCACGTGGTGACGACCCAGTTGTCCCCGGCGCCGCGCGGCGAAGCGGTAACCCACCGGAAGCTCACGCCCTCACGTGCGTAGCAGGCCGGAATCCCCGCCATTCATGGCGGGGAGGACGTCAACAGAAGATCAGCATCGGGCCGGTCATCCGGCCGGGTGGCGCCGCGGAGTGGGAGTACACCTGCGACCAGGCCGACGGTGCGCGGCTGCACGCCCGCCGGCTGCTGGTCAACGAGAGCAAGATTCGCGCGTACACCCTGTCCTGGATCGCGCAGGACAGCCAGTGGGACGAGACCGAGCCCTTCCGGCGACTGGCCCTCGCGAGCTTCCGCCTCGGCTGAGGGCGACCATCACTGTCACCAGCGGTTGCCCGGTCTCGTCGGAGGGACACTCCGGCCCAGGGCGCCAACGCCCTGGGCCGGAGTGGTGCTGCGGTTGTCGGTCCTGCCGATCAGGTGACGTTGATGTCGCTGCACCACATGTAGGTCTGGTCCAGGTGTGACGCCCTCCAGATCACGAACAGGATGTGGTTTCCGCTGCGTGCCGGGAGCGAGACGTTGAACGAGATGTTCTGCGTCGGTGCGTAGCGCCCGGTCGTCGTGATCAGGTCGAGGTTGCCCCACCCGAGCTTCTGGGTGGCTGGGTTGAACCCCTGCTTGGTGACGTAGACCTGGAAGTAGTCAGCACCGTGGCTGGCCTGGTCGTACAGCTGGACCGTGAGGTTGCGGCTGACGGTGGTCGTCTTCCACGCCCCGGGCTGGTTCACGCTGTCGTTCCGGGACAGGGCGTTGCTGCACAGCTGCCCGTCCGGGGTGCGAGCCTGGTACTGGCCGCCGAGGCCGTCGCGCAGCTGGCTCATCCAGTTCCACATGGTGTCGGGGTTCGCCTGGAACGCCCGCCAACACATCGGGTCCTGTTGCTGCATGGCCGGGTTCATGTGCTGGTTGCCCCAGGTCTTCCAGCACTGGTAGGCGCGACTCATCGGGTTGATGATGGTGCCGTGCGCCTGGGCTGCCCCGGTGAAGGGCAACGTGCCGATCACCATGGTGAACAGCAGGACGAGCACCTGGAGAGACCGACGGACCGTTGACCGGGATCGTCCGCCGGATTGATCGGGCTTGTGTGAACGCACTGTTCATCCTCCGCTCTTCGGTACTGAGAGATCAGCATGGGAACGCTCCCAAACCAACTGTTACATCTACAGCGTTAAATATCAATGCTCATCTATCTATAGTCGGATGTGGATCGAGCTGACCGGGAGTGTCCGAAGCTGCGACGTCGGATCCGGGGTTCGGGTGGGTGTGGACAGCGACCACGCCGGCGTCCGCCCAGCATGCTCAGAGGTCGGCTGCGGCGTCGTACCGGCGGCGCAGGTCGGCCATCTCCGACTCGGTCAGCGCCTCCTTGGTCGCCGGCTCGGCGTACTTGGGCGGGAACATCTGCCGCAGCCGGTCGATGAACATGACGTCGGCGGTCGCCTCGACCACCTGGATGCCCGGAGGGTCGGTGGACATGTCCATGATCACCGGGCCGGCCAGTTTGACCGCCACGTCCCAGGGGCGCTGCTTCTCGGCGACGCCGCAGAGGTGGAAGCCGTAGACCGTCCGCACGTCGGCGAGCGCGGTGACCTCGGTCGGCTCGTAACCGTAGACGCGGACCCCGCAGATCACTGCCGGCTTCTCCTGGGCGGCCGCCTGCTGGACACCATGTCCGGCGTGGTTGTGCTGCCCCGGGTCGGCCTGTTCGAGCGTGGTGCGCATCCGGGCCGTGATCTGCGTCTGCAGGTCCGCCTGCTTTGCCTCCGGGCCGGGCCTGTTGACCAGGACGACCGTGCCGGCCGCCACCACCAGTAGGATCACCGCCACCCACACGAAGCGGTTTCGGTACCACCGCGCGGAATTCTCTCCAGAATCCATTACTGCTTCTCACCTCGTTACCGGTTCTGCGACGCTGGCAGATCGAATCGGACGACCTCGGTGGGTCAGACGTCGCTGGCGCGTCGGCCGTCGGGGACACGTGCCCGGGGGACCCCCGCGGCGGGCGAGGATGCCTGCCCGGCAGGGCGCCCGTCGTCGTGGAGATGGCCCGGCGATCCGGCAGGCGAGTGGCCGCTTGAGGCGACGCGCTGCTGGCGCTGCGATGCTCCCGTGCTGGCCGTTCCCAGCGCGGTTGCCCCCGCGCTGCGGCGATATGAGCCATTCCAACACGTCTGGACCGGCTCTGGCAACATCGACGAGCATCAGCGTGACTCCGGCCCGGTCACCCGCACTGTCGTCGCAGACCGGTGCTCATCGCCGCCCTGCCGTCGGCCTCCCGAACGGATCCGCGGCGAGCGCTACTGAGATCGGATATGGTCCGTTGCGCCCGATTCGCCGCTTGTAAGAGGAAAAAGATGAGTCGTTTGCCGTACGTGAACCCTGCCGACGCCCCAGCGCCGGTCCGCGAGGCGCTACAGGCCGCCCGCCCGCTGAATTTCTTCCGCGTCATGGCCAACGCCGAGACGGCGTTTCCAGCCTGGATGCGCTGGGGAGGCACGCTGCTCAAGGATCTGGCCCTCGACCCGCTGCTCCGCGAAATCGCGATCCTGCGAGTTGCCCGGCTCAGCGACGTCAGATACGAGTGGGTTCAGCACGCGCCGATCGCCCAGTCCGTCGGCGCCACGGACGAGATGATCCACGCGCTTGGACGCGACGAGATCGACGCCGCCTGTTTCTCGCCGGACCAGCGGACAGTCCTGCGTTTCACGACCGAAGTCGTCCGCGACGTCCGCCCGTCCGACGAAGCCACCACCGCAGTGACAGGGCTGCTCTCCCCGCGCGAGGTGGTCGAACTCCTGATGGTGATCGGGCAGTACATGATGATCGCCCGGGTCGCGGCGGCAGCGGACCTGGAAGTCGACGAGCCGATGGGCGCCGGCGTCTACGGCACCGGCAACTGACACGAGCTTTGTCCGTCAGCCAGGATGGCCTTCGCCTGCCGACGGCCACCAGGGTCCGGACGGCGGTACCGCTCCGCCGGCGCGACCTGACTTATGTCATGGGCACCTGTGCGCCATGCATCGAACGTCGTGACTAAGTGCACTGGGGCTCGCTACGTCCTGTCGATGAGACTCGATTCAACGCCGGAACACAGCCGGCCGAGTTCGAGAGGCGGCGAGACGGTGGACGAACGCTACGACAGCTACTGCGCCGCGGACCGGCTGTTCTACGACTCGCTCGGCAGCGCCGTCGCGCAGCCCGTCTTCCCGGCCGCCGAACGACCGGTGCCGGCCGGCTGGCGTCGCGAGCCGCTCGACGACTGGCTGATCTACGCGCCGGACGGTGGCTCACTGCCGCAGCAGGGCTGGAAGATCCACGTTTCGGCGGGCCTGGCGAACGCGGAGCGCGTGCTGGACGCGGTCTGGAACTACTGCGTCCCCCGCGGCCTGTCCTTCAAGTTCCTGCGCGGGCCGCGCACGCTGCTGCTGCGCAACTCCAAGTACGCCGCCCGCGCCGCCAGCGGCAAGTTCATCACGGTCTACCCCCGTGACGACGCGGAGCTGGAGCTGGCCTGCAAGGAACTCGACGAACTGCTCAGCGGCGAGCCCGGGCCGTACATCCTCAGCGATCTCCGCTACGGCACCGGCCCGGTCTACGTGCGCTACGGCGGCTTCGCCGCCCGCTACTGCCACTCAGCCGACGGCCAGGTGGTGCCGGCGATCGAGGACGACTCCGGCACGCTGGTGCCGGACCGCCGCGAGCCCGTCTTTCACGTGCCGTCCTGGGTCACCCTGCCCGACTTCCTCGGCCCGCACCTGGCCGCCCGCAATGACACCAGCACCAACGAGGTGCCGTACCGGATCGAGCGGGTGATCCACTTTTCCAACGGCGGCGGGCTGTACGTGGGCAGGGACCTGCGTACCGACACCGAGGTGGTGCTGAAGGAGGCCCGACCGCACGCTGGCCTGGACGCCGACGGCACCGACGCCGTCGTCCGGCTGGCCCGGGAGGCGGAAGCCCTGCGGCAACTCGCCGACCTGCCGCAGGTGCCTCGGGTGCACGACGAGTTCACCCTCGGTGAGCACCGGTTCCTCGCCCTCGAGTTCATCGAGGGTCGACCTCTGAACAAGGTGCTGGTCGACCGGTACCCGCTGATCGACGCCGACGCCACGGACGGCGACCGGGCGGCGTACGCCCGATGGGCCCGCCATGTCTACCAACAGGTCGAATCCGTCGTTGCCGCGATCCACGAGCGCGGCCTGGTCTACGGGGACCTGCACCTGTTCAACATCATGATCCGGCCGGATGACCGGGTCGCCCTGGTCGACTTCGAGGTGGCTGCCCCGATCGCCGGGCACCGCCGGCCGGGGCTGCGCAACCAGGGCTTCGCGGCGCCGAGGGACCGGACCGGGCCGGCGGTCGACCGGTACGCCCTGGCGTGCCTGCGGTTGGCGCTGTTCCTGCCCCTGACCCAACTGGTCCGGCTCGCCCCGGCGAAGGTCACCCACCTGGCCGACATCATCGCCGCGAACTTCCCGGTGCCGAGGTCCTTCCTCGATCCGGCGGTCGAGGAGATCACCGGTGATTCGCGGGTGACCGCGGACCCGCGCCGGGCTCCCGACGCGGATGACGACTGGCGCACCATCCGGGACCAGCTGACCACGGCGATCCTGGCCAGCGCCACTCCCGAGCGCAATGACAGGCTTTTCCCCGGTGACATCGAGCAGTTCCGCAGCGGCGGCCTCAACCTCGCCCACGGGGCGGCGGGAGTGCTGTACGCGCTCGACAAGAGCGGCGCCGGACGGTGGCCCGAGCACGAAGACTGGCTGGTGCGGCGGGCGACAGCGCCCCCGTCCGGCACCCGCTGTGGCTTCTATGACGGGTTGCACGGGGTCGCCTACGCACTCGTTCACCTCGGCCGCCGGCAGGACGCGCTGGACGTTCTCGACATCTGCCTGCGGGAACCCCTGGACGGGCTCGACCACAGCCTGGCGAGCGGACTGTCCGGGATCGCGCTCAACCTGGCCGAGTTGGCGGCGCGTACCGGCGAGGCGTCGTTGCGCGACGCCGCGTGGCGAGCCGCCGAGCAGGTGATCGGGCAGCTGGCCGACGACCCGGGCCCGGACGTCAGCGGCGGACGCAACCCGTACGCCGGGCTGCTGCGTGGCCGCACCGGAGCGGCGCTGATGCTGGTGCGCCTCTACGAGCTCAGCGGCGACGACGAGTTGTTGGAGCACGCCGCCACGGCGCTACGTCAGGATCTGCGCCGGTGTGTGCTGCGCCCGGACGGTGCCCTGGAGGTCAACGAGGGCTGGCGCACCATGCCCTACCTGGCGCACGGCAGCGTCGGTATCGGGCTGGTCCTCGACCAGTACCTGCGCCACCGGGCCGACGACCGGTTCGCCGAGGCGAGCGCGGGGGTCCGCCGCGCGGCCCGCTCACCGTTCTACGCACAGTCCGGGCTCTTCGCCGGACGGGCCGGCATCATCGCCTACCTCGCCGCCTCGACCGACGACGCCGACCGCCGTGAACTCGGCGCCCAGTTGGATCGGCTGAGCTGGCACGCGCTGCCGTACCGGGAGGGGACCGCATTCCCCGGTGAGCAGTTGCTGCGGCTCTCCATGGACTTCGGCACCGGCACCGCCGGCGTGCTGTACGCGCTGGCCAGCGCGGAGCACGACCAGCCGCCGGCGCTGCCCTTCCTCGCGCCCCTGCCGGGCGCGCAGAGACTCCCTCGCGACAGCGAGGGCGACGTGATCAGCGAACGGATGGAAGGGAGGTGAACGACATGGCACTTCTGGACCTCCAGGGCCTGGAGATGGCTCCGGCCGACCGCACCGGTGGCGGTAGCCGGGCGAGCCTGCTGCTCTGCGGCGACAGCTCGCTCTCCGTCACGACCTGCAACTGATCCACGCACACGTGGGGCCCTGGGTGGGTAGACGTGCCCACCCAGGGCAACCGCGTACCAACGGGAGGACCGATGCCGACGTTCGCCACAGGGGACAGGCTGCTGCGGCGGACGGTCCTGGCGGGCGGTGGCTGGACCGCCGCACTCGCGGCGGTCGCGCTGCTCGGCGCGGCCGCCGAACTGTTGCTACCCGCGGCCCTCGGCCGCGCCGTCGACGCCGCCCTCGCCGGCGGCTCCGGCTGGTGGGCGGTGTCCGCGTGCGCCCTGGTCGTCGTCCTCATCTGCGTCGACACCCTCACGGACCTGGCCAGTGGCTTCGGTGCGGCGCGCGCCACCGCCGGGCTGCGCCGGCGCCTCCTGCGTCACCTGTTCGCGTTGGACGTCCGCGCCACCCGCCGGCACCCGGTGGGTGATCTCGTCGGCCGATTGGTCGGCCAGGCCGCCGACGCGGGCCAGGCCGGCAACGCCGTGGTCCTGGCCACGGTGGCGGTGCTGCCGCCGCTCGGCAGCGTCGTCGCGCTCGCCCTCATGGAACCGGTCCTCGGTCTCACCCTGCTCGCCGGGCTCGGCCTGCTCGCCGTCCTCATGCGCGCCTTCGTGGCCGACGCCTCGGCCGCGACCGCCGGGTACCAACGGGTGCTCGGCACCATCGCCGGTCGGCTGCTGGAGTCGCTGACCGGTGCCCGGACCATCGCCGCCGCCGGCACCACCCGTCGCGAGGAGGACCGGGTGCTGGCGGCCCTGCCGGAGCTGGACGTGCACGGCCGGCGCGCCTGGGACCTGCTGGCCCGGGCGAGCGCGCGCACCTCGGCGGTGGCGCCGCTGCTGAGCCTGAGCGTCATCGCGGTCGGCGGGTACGCCCTGACCACCGGCTGGCTCACGCCGGGTGAACTGGTCGCCGCGGTCCGGTACGCGGCCATCGGCGCCGGCCTCGGCGGAGTGCTCGCCTCCCTGAACCACCTGGTCCGCAGCCGCGCGGGAGCACACCGGGTCGCCGAGCTGCTGACCCAGCCCGTGACGCCGGCAGGCGATCGGCCCCTTCCCCCCGGCGGCGGCGCGCTGCGACTGCGTGCGGTGCGCGTGCACGCCGACGACGGCCGGCCCATCCTGGACGGCATCGACCTGGACGTGCCGGCCGGCGCCACGGTGGCCGTCGTCGGAGCGTCCGGTGCCGGCAAGTCGACCCTGGCGGCCGTGGCGGGACGGCTGTACGACCCCGACGCCGGCGAGGTGCGCCTGGACGGTGTGCCACTGCGGGACCTCGACGCGGCGGCGCTGCGCCGAGCCGTCGGCTACGCCTTCGACCGGCCGGTGCTGATCGGCGCGACCGTCCACGACGCGATCGGCCTGGCGTTGCCGGTCGACTCGGCGGCGCCGCCGGCCGACCGGAGCCCGGCCACGCCGGAGGTGCTGCGGGCGGCCCGGATGGCGGCCGTCGCCGACGTGATCGACCGTCTGCCCGGCGGCTACCGCACCCCGCTGGTGGACACACCGCTCTCCGGCGGCGAAACCCAACGCCTCGGCCTGGCCCGCGCGTTCGCGGCCGAACGGCTGCTCATCCTGGACGACGCGACGTCCAGCCTGGACACCGCCACCGAACACCGGATCACCGAGGCGGTGCTCGGGCCGGCCGGGGGGCGTACCCGACTGGTGGTCACCCACCGAACCGCGGCGGCCGCGGCGGCCGACCTCGTCGCCTGGCTGGACGGCGGTCGGCTGCGCGGCCTGGCACCGCACCGGCGACTCTGGGCCGACCCGGACTACCGGGCTGTCTTCCAGCCGGCCGGCGGTGGGTCGTGAGCGGCGTACGCCGGGTGACCTGGCGGGCGCTGCGGGCCCGCCGGCGGGAACTCGCCGCGCTCGGCGGCTGGTCGCTTGTCGAGTCGCTGCCCGCGCTGCTCGCCGGCTATCTGGTCGCCCGCGCCGTCGACGAGGGTTTTCTGGCCGGACGTCTCCTCAACGGGCTGGCCTGGTTGGGGGTCCTCGCTGTGGCCGTGCTGGTCGGCGCGGCGGCCACCGGGCGGACGTACCGGAGCCTCGGCGCCGTGGTCGAGCCGTTCCGTGACGAGGTGGCCGCCCAGGTGGTCCGGGGTGCGCTACGCGAGGCCACCCGGGCGGGGGGCCGCCCGGACAGCGCCGCCGTGACCCGGCTGACCCACCAGATGGAGATCGTCCGGGACACCTTCGCCGGTCTGCTGATGGTGACCCGCGGTTTCCTCTTCTCCGCCGGCGCGGCCCTGCTCGGCCTGCTCGCCCTGGCGCCGGTGGCGGCGGCGCTGGCCGCCGCGCCGCTGCTCGCCGGTCTGGTCGTGTTCCTCGCCGCGCTGCCGGCGATGGTCACCCACCAGCGCGCCTACGTCCGCGCTGGTGAGCAGCTCGGTCAGTCGGCGGCGACCGCGCTGGCCGGGCACCGCGACGTGCTGGCCTGCGGCGCCCAGACACGCGTGACGGCCGAGGTGGCGCGCGGGGTGTCGGCGCAGGCCGCCGCGGAACGCATGCTCGCCCGGATGGCGGCGATCCGCAGCCTCAGCCTCGGCGTCGGCGGCTGGCTGCCGCTGCTGGTGCTGATGGTGACCGCCCCGTGGCTGGTCGAGCGTGGCCTCACCGCCGGCGCGGTGCTGGGCGCGCTGATCTACGTCTCCACCGGGCTGCAACCCGCCCTGCACACCCTGGTGCAGGGCCTCGGCGGCGGCGGACTCCGCTACGCGGTCACCCTGGAGAACATCCTGCGCACCTATCCGGTCGCCGACGACCAGCGCCCGGCGACCCCCGCCGCCCGGGCGCCCCGCGGCCGGCCACCCACCGGTCCGGCCGGCCACCCGCCGGCCGTCGAGGTCCGGGGACTGACCTTCGGCTACGGCCCGCAGGCCCGACCTGTCCTGCGGAACTTCTCGCTGACACTGGCCGACCGGGACCACCTCGCCGTGGTGGGCCCGAGCGGCGCGGGCAAGTCCACACTGGCGGCTCTGCTGGCCGGTCTGGTGTCGCCGCAGGCAGGCACGGTCCAGCTGGCCGGCGCGCCGGTCGCCGCTGTCGAACCGGCCGTCCTCGCCCGGATGCGGGTGCTGGTGCCCCAGGAGGCGTACGTCTTCACCGGCAGCCTCGCCGACAACCTCCGCTACCTGCGGCCGGACGCCGACGATCACACGCTGGAGGCGGCCATCGACGCGCTCGGCGCGCGTCCCCTGGCGACCCGCCTGGGTGGCCTGGGTGGGCCGGTCGCGCCGGCCCTGCTCTCCGCCGGCGAGCGGCAGCTCATCGCGGCGGTCCGGGCCTGGCTGGCACCCGCTCCGCTGGTGGTTCTCGACGAGGCGACCTGTCACCTGGACCCGGCGCTGGAAGCGAGGGTCGAGGCCGCCTTCGCCCGGCGGTCCGGCAGCCTCGTGGTGATCGCACACCGGATCAGCTCCGCGCTGCGGGCCGGTCGGGTGCTGGTCCTCGACGGCGACGAACCCGTGGTGGGGACGCACGAACAGTTGGTGGCCCGGTCAGCCACCTACCGGATGCTCGTCGGCTGCTGGGACGGCTCGGTGGTGCCGCCGCAGGCGGCGTCGGCGCGGCCGGGCTGAACCCGGCGCCTGGGCGCCGACGGGGCCGGTCAGATCCAGCCCGCCTCGCCCGCCATCCGCACGGCCTCCACCCGGGTACGCGCGCCCACCTTGCGGGCGATCCGCCCGAGATGGTTGCGGACGGTGCCCCGGGTGAGCCCGAGCGACACCGCCACCTCCGCGACCGGCGCCCCCGCGGCCGTCAGCCGCAACACCTCCGTCTCGCGGCTGGTCAGTGGGCCGTCCGAGCGCAGCGCCGCGACGACGAGATCCGCGTCGAGAACGGGCTCCCGGCGGGCGAGCCGGCGGATCCCGTCGATGACCCGGTGGGGGGTGGCGTCACTGCGCAGGATGCCGACCGCCCTGGTCGGGCAGAACATGCCGCGCAGTCGCCGAGCCCGATGCGGGTGGGCCAGCACCAGGACGGGACACCGGCCGAGGCGGTCGGGATCGACTCCCTCGACGAAGTCGAGGTCGGTCACCACCACGTCGGGGCGTTGGGCGCGGACAGCCGCGGAGACCGCGTCGCCGCGATCCACCTCCGCCACGACGCGGATGTCCTCCTCGGCGGCGAGGACGAACGACAGCGCGCCCAGCACCAGGGCACCGTCCAAGGCGAGCATGGTACGGATCACGATGAACCTTTCCCGCACTCCGATGATGATCACCTAACGTAAACATTCAAACACGCATCCGGCGGGTCCGCACGGCGACGGGGGCGGGCCCGGACATCTCCACCGGACCCGCCTCCGACGGCTACAGCCAGCCGTTGCGTCGCGCGCGGGACACCGCCTCCAACCGGTTGCGAGCCCCGGTCTTGCGCAGAATCACCGACAGGTGATTACGCACCGTCCCGTGTGCCAGGTGAAGCCGGACGGCGATCTCCTTCAGGGGTAGGCCCTCCGCCGCCATCCGCAGCACGTCCATCTCCCGAGGCGTCAACGGCATCTCCGGTGGGCTCAGCACCGCCACCGCCGCGGCCGGGTCGATGGCCCGCTCCCCGGCCGCGAGCGCACGGATCGCCCGTACCAACTCGGCCAGGGAGCTGTCCTTCCCGACCAGGCCGCGCGCGCCGGCTGCCAGCGCCGCCTCCACCAGGGCCGGACTCCACCGGGGGCTCATCGCCAGCACGGCGGCGTGCGGCGCCTCGACGTGAATCCGGGCGACCACCTCCACCGGGTCGGGCAGCTCCGGTGTCAACGCCAGCACCACCACCTGCGGTCGGCACCGCCGCACCACCGTCAACAGCTCGCCGACACACTCCACGTCGGCGACCACCTTCATGTCCTCCTCTCTCGACAGCGCGGCGCAGAGCGCCCCGCGAAGTAAATCCATGTCCTCGGCGACGACAACGTGGATCACCACGTTTTCTCCGATCTCAGGTACGCGTCACGACGGCCCACCGACTCCGGAACATCCACGGGTTGGTCAGGCGGTCGTGCGCTACAGACAGGTGGGCATCGGCCCGCGGCACCGTCACTGCGGACGGGTGCGGGCACTAGTCGACCGGCCAGCGGTGGGACGGGCTGCGCGCGCCAACCACCGGGGTCGGTCGACCCGCTCAGCCTGGGCGGGGGATCGGAGAGAGAGTTCGGGTCCTGACCAGAAGTGGCACGAGATCGCAGGGCTGCCCGACACCGACGTGCGCCTGCCGGTCGAGCGGGCGGGCCAGCCCTGGTCCAGGTTTCGCTCCACAGTCGACTCCAGCGACATCCTGGTCGGTCGGCGCGACGGGTTGGCCAGGAAGCGCGCCCCCCGCGTCCACCGGCCGCCCGGATGCGGCGAGGGGCGCCGTCGGGGCCGTGGAGCGCGTCGGGCCGACGACGGACATCGGCGGTGACACGGCGGGGGTGGGCAGCGCTGCGGCGGGTACGGGAGCCAGCACCGGATCCGCAGGTGGCGTCGGCGCTGCCGGTGCGGGAGTCGGGCCGGCCACCGGCGCGGTGGGCCTGCAGGGCATCGCCACCTGGCTCGCCGCAGCCGCCACCGACGTCCGCGCCTC
>NZ_JBEXHP010000067.1:0-30887 GCF_040607895.1 Micromonospora sp. NPDC005220 | reverse complement strand
GCTCCCGGGCGGCCCGCTCCGCGGTGGCCTGCCGGGCGAGCGAGTCGGCCCGGCCGGCGATCGAGGAGACCCGCTCCTCGGCGGTACGCACGGCGAGCCGGACCTCCATCTCGTTCTGCCGGGCCTGCGGCACCATGGCCGCGAGCTGGTCCCGTTCCTCGGTGGAGGGCTCGGCGTCGACCGGGGTCTCCTCGGCCAGCCGGAGCCGCTCCTCCAGCTCGGCGAGGGCAGTGAGGTCCCGTTGCCGGGCGGCCTCGGCGCGGGAGCGGGAGTCGCCGAGCCGGTCGGTCTCGGCCTTCGCGGACCGGGCCGCCGCGCCCAGCTCGGCCAGCCGGCGGGCGGCGGCGTTGCGGTGGCTCTCCGCCTCGCGCTTCTCGGCGGCGGCGTGCTGCACGGCCTCCTTGGCGGCGGCCACCTCGGCGCGCGCCTCAACCAACTGATCACGCAGTTCCAAGCCGGCGCGTTCGGCGGTGAGCCGGTTGGCGCGGGCCTCCTCGACGGCGGCCTGCACCTCGATGTAGCTGGGGGCCTTGGCCGACCCGCCGGCCGCCGCGTACGCCCCGACCACGTCACCGTCGGGGGTGACCGCCCGCAGCTCGGGGTTGCTGGCGACCAGCTCGGCGGCGGCGGCGAGATCGTCGACGAGCGCCACGTCCCGCAGGGCCCGGTGCACCGCCGGACGCAGCTCGGCGCCGCACTCCACCAGGTCGGGCGCCCACCGGGCGTCGTCCGGCAGCTTCGGGCGCAGCGCGTCCGCGGAGCCGGTCATGCCCGGCCCGGCCGGGCTGCCGACCAGCAGGCCGGCCCGGCCGGCGTCGGAGATCTTCAACAGCCGCATCGCCTCGACGGCCTCGTCCACCCCGCTGACGGCGACCGCGTCGGCGAGGCCGCCGAGCGCGGCCGCCAGCGCTGCCTCGTGGCCCGGCGCGACGGTGAGCAGCCCGGCGAGGCTGCCCAGCAGGCCGGGCACGTCCCCGGCGCGGGCGAGCAGCGCTCCGGCGCCGTCCTTGCGCCGCAGCCCCAGGGCGAGCGCCTCCTCCCGGGCCTTCCAGGTGGCGGCGTCCTTCTCCGCCGCCCGCTCGGCGTCGGCCAGCGATCGGACGCTGGCCTGCGCCCGCTCCTGCACGGCGACCGCCTCGGCGTGCCGGGCGTCCAGGTCCGCGTTGTCCCGGTCGGCCTCGGTGGACTGGGCGGCGACCGCGTCCAGGTCGGCCTGCGCCTGCTCGGCACGGCCCAGCGCGTCGGCGTGCGCGATCGCGAGGCGTTCGATCTCCTCGCCGGCGCTGGTGGTTCGCGCCCGGGCGGAGTTGACCTGGCCGGTGAGCCGGGCCATCCCCTCCCGCCGGTCGGCGATGGCCTTGGCCGCGGCGACCAGCTCGCGCTCGGCGGCGGCCAGCTGCCGCTCCAGCTCCTGGCGGTGCTCGACCGCCTCGGCCAGTCGGATCTGGTCGTCGGTGAGCGCGCCGCGCAGCTCCTCCTCCTGCTCGCGGACGCGCTCCGCCTCGGCCTCCAGCTGGTCCGGATCACGGCCGGGTCGCTCGTCGTCGCCGGTGGCGCTGAGGTGCCGCAACCGCTCCCGGGCCAACTGCTCGATCGAGCGGAAGCGTTCCTGTAGGGCGGAGAGCTTGTACCAGGTGTCCTGGGCGGCGGCGAGCAGCGGCGCGTCCTCCGCGAGGGCGGCTTCCAACTCGCCGAGTCGGCCCTGCACCTCGGCGTGCTCACCCTCGATCTGCTCGCGCCGCTCGCGCAGCGCCGTCTCGTCGGCGATCTCCCGGTCGAGGGTGGTCCGCAGGGTGGCCAGGTCGTCGGCGAGCAGGCGCAACCGGGCGTCACGCAGGTTGGCCTGGATGGCGGCGGCGCGCCGGGCCACCTCGGCCTGCCGTCCCAGCGGCTTGAGCTGACGACGCAGCTCGGCGGTGAGGTCGGTGAGGCGGTTGAGGTTGGTCTGCATCGCGTCGAGCTTGCGCAGCGCCTTTTCCTTGCGCTTGCGGTGCTTGAGGACGCCGGCCGCCTCCTCGATGAACGCGCGGCGGTCCTCCGGCTTGGCGTGCAGCATGCCGTCGAGGCGGCCCTGCCCGACGATGATGTGCATCTCCCGGCCGATGCCGGAGTCGGACAGCAGCTCCTGGATGTCGAGCAACCGGCAGGAGTTGCCGTTGATCTCGTACTCGCTCTCGCCGGAGCGGAACATCCGGCGGGTGATGGACACCTCGGTGTACTCGATCGGCAGCGCGCCGTCGGTGTTGTCGATGGTGAGGGTGACCTCGGCGCGACCCAGCGGCGCCCGGCCGGCGGTGCCGGCGAAGATGACGTCCTCCATCTTGCCGCCACGCAGGGCCTTCGCACCCTGCTCGCCGAGGACCCAGGCGATGGCGTCGACGACGTTGGACTTGCCCGAGCCGTTCGGGCCCACCACACAGGTGATCCCGGGCTCCAGCTTCAACGTCGTGGCGGAGGCGAAGGACTTGAACCCCTTCACCGTCAGGCTCTTGAGATACACCTTCTCGATCCTCGTCCGGTGGCCGCCGTACCGTCGCCGGCTGTGGGGACCTGGGTGAACTCGCAGACTAACCCGGCGGTGGAAGTGGGCCGGCACGCGACCCGCCCCGGGTCGTGTCGCCAGTGGGCGCGCTGTCGTTCTGTCGGCCGCGAAGAAAGACAAGGCCCTTCATGATCGGCTTATGCGCCGACACGCTTTTCGGTAACTGCGAGGTGCGCTTCCGGCGCCACCCACTGCAAGATCATGAATCGTCGGCGTCGAAAGAGTGCCGGACAGTGTTGCGCGCCGGCACAGAGGTGTCGGCGCGCATTTTTGCGGTGGTGCGATTCAGTTTTTTTAGACCTGAAGATCAGGTCAGCGCCGGCTCGGCCAGACGGAGCAGATCGTCCGCCTCCGCCGCAGCCGCCGCGAGCCGATCATTGTCGGCACGCAGACGCGTGATCTCGAACTCCAGTGCCTGCACCCTGGCACGCAGTCGGGTGACCTCGTCGAGCAGACGCCGGTCGGGCGCTGCACCTACGTGGCCGTAGAGGGCCTTCGCCATGCTGACTCCTTGATATGCGCTGCCGGAAAGGCCGGCCAACGCGCGCCCAATTCATACGCGGCTGTCATTCCAGGCTGTATCTGGGCATGACCGGGCGCGACTGGCGACACCTATATATTGAGCCGGAAACCCCTCCTTCGTCAAGTTCTCGCAGGCCGTAGATCATCTCCACGTCGACCTGTCCACTTGCCGGGGGGCTGCCGCAAGGCACGGACACTCTCTGTCCGGACGCCTTTACTGTACGCCCGGATCCGCGGAAGTCCGCACCCTGGCGTCCGACTTCCCCTTAACTCTTTCTTAGCCACGTTGCCGCAGGTCGGAGGCGCGCCGTAGCGTCAGCCCGGCCCACAACCGACCCCTGGAGGCATAGGCGTGCACGGCTGGACCGATCCGATGGACCCGAACGGCGCCCCCCGGCGCGCCGAGCGGCCGACCGACGAGCCGGCCTGGCTGCACGACGGCCCGGAGCCCCGCTCGGCCTACCTGTTCGGTGACGAGCCCGGCCAGCCGGGCGACGACTGGCACCGGGACCAGCCCACCGACGGTCGCCGGTCGGACCGGGCGACGCCCGCCGAGCCGGCCGACGCCCACACCGCCGCCTGGTCGGCCCACCAGCCCGACGACGAGGCCGGCGGCTGGGGCGCCAACCGCCCGGCGCGGGACACCGCCGACGGCTGGCGCACCGAGACGCCCGGCGGCTGGCACACCGACACCGACCCGGGGACCACCGACGGCTGGCGCGACACCGCCGAGACCGGGCGGCCCGGCGAGGGACGGCACCGCTCCCCCCGGCGCTGGCGCCGGCCGCTGATGATCGGGAGTGCCGCCGCGGCCGCCACCCTCGTGGTGAGCTTCGGCGTCGGCGCACTCGCCCTGCCCGGTGGTGACGACGGGGCCGCCCAGCCGACGGCCGTCGACGACACCTTCGCCGCGTCGGCCGCGCCGACCGAGGAGCCGGCGCTTGACACCCTCGCCGCGCCCTCGCCGTCCGCCACACCCAGCCCGGCGTCCGCGAGCCCGTCGCCGAGCAAGCTCGTCAAGCCCACGCCGGCGACGTCGCGGAGCACCGCCGCCTCGCGCCGCAGCGTCCCGCGCAGCAGCGCGCGGAGCAGCACCAGCGGCGGCTCCACCGGTTCCAGCGGTTCCGTCAGCGCCCAGGCGCGCGAGGTGGTGGACCTGGTCAACGCCGAGCGGGCCAAGGCCGGCTGCAAGGCGCTGAGCATCGACGACAAGCTGATGACGGCCGCCCAGCGGCACAGCCAGGACCAGGCCGACCACCAGAACATGTCGCACACCGGTAGCGACGGCAGCAACGCCGGCGTCCGGCTGGACCGGGTCGGCTACGCCTGGCGCACCTACGGCGAGAACGTGGCCTGGAACCAGAAGACCCCGGCCGCGGTGATGGACGCCTGGATGAACAGCTCCGGCCACCGGGCCAACATCCTGAACTGCGCGTTCACCGAGATCGGCGTCGGCATCGCCAGCAGCAACGGACCGTACTGGACGCAGGTCTTCGCGGCGCCGCGCTGACCGCGCGTCGTTCCCGCCCCCGCGCTCGTTTGACCCGGTGAGGTACGTCGGGCCGCAGCGTGGGGGCCGCGTACCGGTGCGGGCGGCGACCGGCCGTCCGGGACCCGGGAGCTGCCGATGCGGATCCGGCCGCGGCGACGCGTCGCCGTACGCCCACTGCGCCGCGTCCTGTCCGCCAGCGTCGCTCTCGTGCTGTTGGTGCCGGCGTACGGCTGCCGGTCCGCGCTGACCCCGCCCGGCGCGCCCACCGCCTGGCCGACGGCGCAGGCCCGGCACTGGCAGTGGCAGTGGCAGGTCAGCGGCCCGCTCGACCCGGCGGTGGACGCCGACGTCTTCCTGCTCGACCCGGTCGTCACCACCGCCGCGCAGACCGCCGAGCTGCGCTCCCGGGACCGCCGGTTGATCTGTCAGGTGAGCGTGGGGTCGGTCCGCTCCGACGACCGGGACGCCAGCCGGTTTCCGGAGATCGTTCGGGGCGCGGCCGGGCGTCGGCCCGACAGCCGGTGGTTGGACGTCCGGAGTTGGGACGCGCTCCGGCCGGTGCTGGCCGACCGGTTCCGGCTCTGCCGGGGCAAGGGCTTCGGCGCGGTGGCGCTCTTCGACGCCGACGGGTACGCGGCACGCACCGGCTTTCCACTCGACTTCGACGACCAGCTGCTGTTCAACCGCCGCCTGGCCGAGCTGGCCCGCTCGCTGAGCCTCTCCCCCGGTCTGGTCAATGACGTGCCCCAGGTCGCCGCACTGGCCCCGGATTTCGACTTCGCGGTCAACGAGGAGTGCGTCCGGCTGGCCCGGTGCGCCAAGCTGCTGCCGTTCAGCGACGCCGGCAAGCCGGTCTTCCACGTCGAGTACACCGGCTCGACCGACGACTTCTGTGTCACCACCGTCGGCTACGGCTTCGCGTCGATCCGCAAGGAACGCCAGTTGGACGCCTGGCGGGAAGCTTGCCCCCTCCCCTGATCCCCTTGATCGACTCGGGTTTCATGATGTCGCGGTATCCGGCGACCTGGGATACCGCGACATCAATGAAATTGAGTTGATCAAGCGGTGGGGCGGGGGCCGCTGGGGCCGTACCCGGGTGGGGTTACGGCACCGGCACCGGCACCGGGTCCGGGGCGGAAGCCGGCGGGTCGGTGGGCGCGGTGGCCGGGCGCGGGCGCAGGAAACGCGGAGCCCACCAGTTGGCGTCGCCGAGCATGGTCATCAACGCCGGCAGCACCACACCCCGGATGATGGTGGCATCCAGCAGGATCGCCGCCGCCAGACCGATGCCGAGCTGCTTCATGTCGATCGTGCTCAGCGTGGCGAAGATCGAGAAGACCCCGACCATGACGATCGCCGCGCTGGTCACCACCCCGGCCGACGAGGTGATCCCGTACGACACAGCGTCGCGGTTGGACATGCCGGCCCGGACCCCCTCGCGGATCCGACTGACCACGAACACGTGGTAGTCCATCGAGAGGCCGAACAGCACCACGAAGAGGAACAGCGGCAGCCAGGACACGATCGCGCCCATCGACGTGAAGCCGAGCAGCCCCTGCGCCCACTCACCCTGGAAGACCAGCACCAGCAGGCCGTACGCGGCACCGGCGGAGAGCAGGTTCAGCGCGATCGAGCTTGCCGCGATCACCACCGACCGGAAGGTGAACGCCATGACCAGGAAGGTCAGCACCAGCACGAAGCCCATCACCAGCGGCAACTTGTCCCGGACATGCTGTGCGTAGTCCTCGCTGTCGGCCACGCCGCCGCCCACCGCGTACTCGATGCCGGGGATGTCCCGCAGCTCGGCCGGGACCAGGTCCCCGCGCAGCTTCTCCAGCGACTGCACCGACCGGTCGTCCCGACTGGCGTACGGGGTGGCGACGTCCAGCACCGAGACCCGCCGGTCGGCCGACACCTCGATCTTCGGGCCGTCCGCCTCGGCCGGGGCGAACAGCGGATCGCCGGCCGCTCGGGCGGAAAGTTCGGTGAGGGCGGCGCGCACCCGGTCCGCCTGGTCGGCGGGCGCTCGGACGGCCACCACGTGATTGGTGCCGGCGCTCGGGAAGGCGGCGGTGAGCCGGTCGTACGCCTGCATGGCCGAAGTCGTGCGGGGCAGATCCTCCATGCCGGGGAACTTCAGCTTCATCCCGAGCGCCGGCGCGGCCAGCGCGAGCAGCAGTCCGACCGAGATGATCAACGTCGCTACCGGCGCGCGCAGCGCGGGTCGGAGCACCGCCGGCCACAGCCGGGGCGCGCGGGGCTCACCGTGCCGGCCGGTACGCGGCGCGGTCAGTCGCCAGAGCAGCGGCACCCGGGGCCGGTCCACCCAGCGACCGAGCCGGGCCAGCAGGGCGGGCAGGACGGTCAGCGAACCGGTCACCGCGACAGCCACCACCAGGATCGAGCCGATGGCGAGGGATGAGAAGACCACGTCGCCGGCGAGCAGCAGCCCGGCCATCGAGATGATCACCGCGAAGCCGGAGACCACCACGGCGTGCCCGGAGGTCTCCGCGGCGATCTCCACCGCGTCCAGACCGGACCGGCCCTTGGCGCGTTCCTCCCGTTCCCGGCGGATGTAGAACAGCGAGTAGTCCACCCCGACCGCCATGCCGATCAGCAGGATCACCGGTGCCGTGGTGTCGGTGGCCGGCACCAGGTGCGAGGCGAGGGTGGACAGACCCATCGCGGCGGCGACCGAGGAGAGGGCCAGCAGCACCGGCACGCTCGCCGCGATCAGCGCACCGAACGCGATGATCAGGATCGCCAGGGTGACCGGCAGGCTGAGCAGCTCGGCGCGCTTGAAGTCCTTGCCGAGAGTGTCGTCGAGGGCCTGACCGATCGACGGCCCGCCGACCTGCTCGACGCGCAACTGGGGGTGTGCCGCCTGCACGGTGGCGGTGGCGTCCCGCAACGGCTGCACCCGCTCCGAGGCGGTCTCCGGGTCGCCCGACATGGTGATCGGCAACAGCAGCGCCGACCCGTCCCGCGCGCTGACCGGCTGGCCCACCCCGGCCACCCCGGCAACCGTACGCAACCGAGCCGCCGCGTCGTCGGCCGCCGCCTTCGCCGCCGCCTGGTCCAGCGTGCCACCCCGAGAGGTGATGAGGACGTTGTCCACGGCCGGATCGTCGAAGTCACCGGCGTCCACGATCAGGCTGGCCCGCCCCGCCTCGCCGATCGCCTGGTCGCCGCTGGTGGCCTCGTTGAGTCCGGCGGCGTTGCCGCCGACGAAGCACACCGCCACGAACACGGCCCACAGCGCGATCGCCCGCCACGGGTGCTCGGCGCTCCACCGCGCCATCCGCACCGTCACCGGTCTGTTGCCCATCTCGTGTCCCCCTGTCACGTCGACCCCCTGTCAACGGTGCTGACGTTAGGGGCGTGACGAGGCGGTCACATCGGGGAACAGCCCCCGTCCGTCCCGGAGTCGGTCCGTCGCGGGCGGTGGGTCCGCCGGACGGGCATCAACCGCGATTCGGGCGTACGCCGAGGTGTGGCCCGGAGCGTCCGGCCGCGACCCGCCGGTGCCGACCCGGAGCCGGCTCCGGGTCATCCCCGAAGGGAACCCCGGGGCCGGGGCTGGCAGCGCGGGCAGCTGTACGACGACCGGTTCATGAACGCCTCACGTCGGATCGGCGCACCACACCGGCGGCATGGCTCGCCCTCGCGGCCGTAGGCGTTGAGCGCCCGGTCGAAGTAACCGCTCTCGCCGTTGACGTTGACGTAGAGGGCGTCGAAGCTGGTGCCGCCCTCGCTGATCGCCTCGGCCAGCACGTCGCGGACGTGGCCGAGCAGGCGCTGGGCGGCTGGGCCGGTCAGCGCGTCGGTGGGTCGGCCGCCGTGCAGCCTGGCCCGCCAGAGCGCCTCGTCGGCGTAGATGTTGCCCACCCCGGAGATCAGAGTCTGGTCGAGCAGGGCCCGCTTCACCTCGGTGTGCCGGCGGCGCAGCGCCGCGACGAACGCCGCGTCGGAGAACTCCGGGTCCATCGGGTCGCGGGCGATGTGCGCGATCTCGTCGGGCAACTCGGCGCCACCCTCGCTCACCGCGAGCCCGCCGAACGTGCGCTGGTCGACGAAGCGCAGCTCCGGACCGTCGTCGGTGAACCGGAACCGGACCCGCAGATGGGTCTCGTCCGTCGTGCCGGGTGGCTGGAGCAGCATCTGACCTGACATACCGAGGTGCCCGACGATCGCGTCACCGCTGTCCAGTGGCAGCCACAGATACTTTCCGCGACGGCGGGCGTCCAGCACCGTCCGGCCGGCGAGCACGTCGGCGAAGTGCACGTCGCCCGGAACGTGCCGACGGACCGCACGCGGGTGACGAACCTCGACCGAAGCGATCCGCCGGCCGACGACCCACTGGGCCAACCCCTGCCGGACGGTCTCCACCTCGGGCAGCTCAGGCACTCCGTCGCCCCGTCTCGTGGCCGTCGGCATCCCCGGCCGGCAGTGCCTGCGCCAGGTGGTCGTCCTGCTCGGCCTGAGCCGTCTGCTCGGCGCGCTCCAGCGGCCCGAACGGCTCGGCCCGGTCGGCCGAGTCGTCCCGGTCGACCGGCTGGTCCTGGCCGCCGTCGCCGGTCCGACCCGCCTGGCCGCCGTCGCCGTTCTGGCCGTTCTGCTCGGCGAGCGTCCGCCAGGCGGCCTCGGCGGCCCGCTGCTCGGCCTCCTTCTTACTGCGCCCCTCGGCGCCGCCGTACCTGTTGCCGGCCACCACCACCCAGGCGGTGAACGTCTTGAGATGATCCGGGCCGGTGCCCTCGATCCGGTACTCCGGCACGCCGAGCCCGAGCGCCGCCGTCAACTCCTGGAGGCTTGTCTTCCAGTCCAGTGCGGCCCCGCGACCGGCCGACTCGGCCATCAGCGGGTCGAAGAGCCGGTGGATGACGATTCCCGTGGTGTCCAGGCCGTACTGGAGGTAGATCGCACCGAGCAGCGCCTCCAGCGTGTCGGCGAGGATGCTCGCCTTGTCCCGGCCACCGGTCGTCTCCTCACCCTTACCGAGCAGCAGGTACGCGCCGAGCCCGTCCGGGCCCAGACCCCGGGCCACGTCGGCGAGCGCCCGCATGTTGACCACGCTGGCCCGCAGCTTGGCCAACTGGCCCTCGGGCAGATCCGGGTGGTTGTGGAAGAGCGCCGTGGTGATCACCACGCCGAGCACCGAGTCGCCGAGGAACTCCAGCCGCTCGTTGGTGGGCAGCCCGCCGTTCTCGTACGCGTACGACCGGTGGGTCAACGCGCGCTGGAGCAGCTCGGGTTCCAGGCTCACTCCGAAGGCGGCTTCCAGATGACCGACGGACGCCCGCCGCCGCTTGTCGTTGCTCATGTGCGTACCTCGGTGTCGGTGGAGCGGTCGGTGCGATTCGTCGCGGCGTCGCGGTCGAGCAACGCGGAGACCAGATCGGTGGCGCGCCGCCGCCACAGGTGGGCGGCGAGAGCTATGCCGGAGGCGACGTCGTCGGCGCGGGCGGACCCGTGACAGACGACCACCGTCCCCGCGACGCCCAACAGGGCCGCAGCGCGGGGCGCGCCGCCCTCGGCGGGTGGGCCGCCGGCCATCGCGTACGCGCCCTCAATGGCCTTGAGCAGCACGTTACCGGTGAAGCCGTCGGTGACGACCACATCAGCGCGCGCGCCGAGGGCCACGTCGTAGCCCTCCACCAGGCCGACGTAGCGCGCCCCGCCGGGCAGCGGTTCGACGGCGAGCAGAGGGTCGGTGGCGCGGCGGACCCGGTCGCCCTTGCCGGCCTCGGTGCCGACCGAGAGCAGCCCGACCCGGGGCGCGGCGATCGAGTGGGCCACCGCCGCGTACGCCGCGCCGAGCACGGCGTGCCGGGCGAGGGTGGCCGGGCGGGGTTCCAGGGAGCCGCCGACATCGAGCAACACGACCGGCCCGGCCACGGCGGGCAGGGTGGCGGCCAGGGCGGGTTGGCGGATCTCCGGTGAGCGGCCGAGGCCGAGCACGGCTGCGGTGACGGTGGCGCCGGTGGCCCCGGCGGAGACCAGGGCGTCGGCGGTCCCGTCCCGGACGGCGGTGACCGCAGCCCGGACGGTGCTCTCGGCGCGGGCGGCGCTGGGATGGTCGGCCATGCCGACGACATCGCGGACAGGCCGCACCGAGATCCGGGCGCGTTGGGCCGGATCGAGGGCAGCGATCAACTCGTCGGCGACCTCGGTCGGACCGACGAGAAGCAGATGCAGGTCAGGGTCGGCGCGCATGGCCCGCAGAGCGCCGTCAACCACGACGGCGGGAGCGTCGTCCCCGCCGAGGAGGTCAACGGCGATCCGCGCGGCGCCCGGCTCCACCGGAACGCCGGCCGGGTTAGGCCGGCCGGCGTCGGAGGGAGCCGGAGCACCAGGCGAATGCCAGGATGCGCGCGCCGCCCGACCTGGGGTCGGGGGCGTCACTCGGCGTCCAGGTCAGACCTCGAGAACCTGGCGGCCGTTGTAGGTGCCGCAGACGGAGCAGGCGGCGTGCGGCAGCTTCGGGGACTTGCACTGCGGGCACGCAACGGTCGCGACCACTGTCGCCTTCCAGTTCGCCCGGCGGGACCGGGTGTTGCTGCGCGACATCTTGCGCTTCGGGACGGCCACGGTTCTTACTCCTCTGTAACGGTCAGTTGCGACAGGCCCGCCCAACGCGGGTCGATCTGCTGGTGACTGTGGTCGGCCGGCAGATCGTCCCAGTGCGCCCCGCATTCGGGGCACAGTCCTGGGCAGTCCTCCCGGCAGAGCGGGTTGGTCGGCAGCGTGAGCACCAACGCGTCCCGCAGCGCCGGCTCCAGGTCGATCAGATCGCCCTGCATCCGGCCCACCTCGTCCTCGTCGGTCGTGGCGTCCGTGGTGCTGTCCTCGTACGCGTACAGCTCCTGGATCGTCACGCCCATCGAGTCGTTGATCTCGCGCAGGCAACGGCCGCACTCGCCCCGGACGGGACCGGTGATGGTCCCGGAGACGAGCACGCCCTCGGACACCGACTGCAACCTCAGATCGAGGTCGAGGTCCGCGCCCTCCGGCACGCCGATCAACTCCACACCGAGGTCCGCCGGTGCCGGCACGACCCGCTGGACCTCACGCAACGCGCCAGGGCGACGCGGCAGGTCCCTCGTGTCGAGGACCAGCGGCGACCTGGGGTTGAGTGTCGATGGCGAGTGCTTGGGCATAGTTAGACTCCGGCCGGTGAGAGGCCGACAAAAAAGGTTACCTGGACGACCGCCGGACCGTCGAACCGGGGGCGACGCCCGCCTGAGAAGTCGGCTGGTGAGGTGCCGCTCAGAAGGGTAGCGGGCGTTCCGCCTCATCCCCAGCGAAGGTGCCGATCTCGCGCAGCGCGTGCATCTTGTCCCGGCCGCGCTCTATCGAGGCCAGCGCCCGGGTGAGGAACTGCTCGAAGTTGGCCAGCGCGGTGTCGACGTAGTCGTCGACCTCCTCACGCAGGCGCTGCGCCTCGGCGCGGGCCTCGCCGATGATCCGGGCGCCCTCGTGCTCGGCCGACACGGTGATCTCGTTCACCGAGACCAGGCGGGCGTGTTCTGCCTCACCCTCGCTGATGATCCGGTCCGCCTCGCGCTTGCCCGCTTCCATGATCTTGTCCCGCTCCTCCAGGAGCGCGGCGGCGCGACGAAGGTCGGCGGGGAGATCGGCGCGCATCTCATCGAGGGCAGCGATCATCTCACCCCGGTCGACCATGCAGTTGTTGCGCGACATCGGGACGGAGCGGGCCTGCTCCAGGATGGCGATCAGTTCGTCGATGCGATCGAGCGGGTCCACCGGCTACCTCACCCCTGTCGTTCGTCGGCCGACCTCCATGATGCGGGCTGCGGCCGTTCCCCGCGCCACCAATCATGTCGTGCCCGCTCCACCGCCGCCCCACTCACCCCAACCCGGCGAGTCGCGACATGGTCACCGCCCGCCTCCCCGCGTCGATCTTGCGCTTCCCGTCGTGCCACACCGCCACGAACGGGGCGATCCGGGCACGTCACGTGCAAGATCGCGGAGGGCCAGGGGTCAGCTGCGAGGGCCCAGCCGGGCCAGGAGGGCTTCGCGGACCGGGTCGGGGACGTGCGCGGAGATGTCGCCGCCCCACTTGGCCACGTCCTTGACCAGGCTCGACGAGAGGAACGAGTAGAGCGGGTTGGTCGGCATGAAGAGCGTCTCGACACCGGCCAGACCGATGTTCATCTGGGCCATCTGCAACTCGTAGTCGAAGTCACTCACCGCCCGCAGGCCCTTGATCAGCACACTGGCCTGCTGGGCCCGGCAGAAGTCCACCAGCAGCCCTCGAAACGACTCGACCCGCACGTTGCCGTACGACGAGGTCACCTCGCGGAGCATCTCGATGCGCTCCTCGACGGTGAACAGGCCACTCTTCGATTGATTCACCAGCACACCGACGATCACCTCATCGAAGAGCCGACTGGCCCGCCCAATGATGTCGAGGTGTCCGTTGGTGACCGGATCGAACGAACCGGGGCAGACCGCACGTCTCATGATCGGCGACCGTACCAAAGGGTGGTCTCGCCGTAACGGCGACTGCGCTCGGCGGTGATCCCGTCCACCCAGTCGAACTCCCTGGTACGGCGGGACCGCTCCACCACCACCAACGCGTCGGGCGCCAGCCAGCCGCCGTCGACAAGCGCGGCCAACAGCGCGGTGATCTCCTCGTCCGGCACCGCGTACGGCGGGTCGGCGAAGACCACGTCGTACGGCTCGCCGTCCGGTCCGGCGGCCAGCACCGTCGCCACCTTGCCGGTGACCAGACGGACCGCCGGACCGGCGCGCAGGGCCGCCACGTTCTCCCGGATCACCCGGGCCGCCCGCGGGTCGGACTCGACCAGCAGCACGTGCCGCGCACCTCGGGAGAGCGCCTCCAGCCCGACCGCGCCGGAGCCGGCGTACAGGTCGGCGAAGCGGACCCCGTCGAGATCGACAGTGGCCTGGACGGCGCTGAACAGCGCCTCTCGGACCCGGTCCGAGGTGGGTCGGGTACCGGCGCCGGGGGGCGCGGCGATCCGCCGGCCGCCGAGCGTCCCGGCGACGATCCGGGTCACCGTTTCCTCCTGCTCATGCCCGCGACGCTACGCGATGCGGCGCCGACCCGGTCCGGACGGCGCGGATCCGCGGAGCCGACCACCCGGCGTCGACGCGGAGCACCGGAGCAGCCCCGACGGGGCGGCCTCCACCGTGGAGCAGGAGCGGGCGAACCGTCTGCAGTGACCGGACCAACACCTTCGGTGCATCAAAGATCACGAATCGATGACATTGCCGGATGGCAATGATCTGAACTCCCCTCATCAACCACCCATCAGTACAGTCTCCCCCTGTCCCCGCTTTCGCTGCGGGAACACCACCGCGTCGCGCGACGCCCCGGTGAGCAGGTGACTCCCCGGTCACGATGTCTCCCGGCCTCCCGCCACGCGATCCGTACCCCCTCACCAGGAGCAGGCGTGAACCCTCCCAAGTCTCCGTTCCGGCGCGTCGCGGCCATCGCCGCGGGCGCGCTGATCGGCCTCGCCGGCGTCGGCGTCATCGCGAGCCCCGCGAGCGCCCACTACACCGAGCCGAGCGGCCAGGCGGTCTGTGACACCACCACCGGCGAATGGGTGGTGACCTGGACCGTCAAGAGCGTCTACCACTACTCCTCGAAGTACTTCCAGCTGGCGAGCGTCGAGCTCACCCCCGCCAACACCACGGTGACCAACATCGTGGCGACGTCGGACAAGTCCTCCTACCCGTACGACGTCAACACGCCGATCACCGGCGTGCAGCGGGTGCCCGGCTCGGCCACCGAGGCCACCCTCGCCGTGAAGGCCCGCTGGGACGACGGCTACCCCGAGAAGGACGCCCGCACGGCGAAGGTGACGTTCGAGGGCACCTGCGCGAAGGATGAGCCGCCGGCCAGCCCGTCGCCGGAGCCGTCGTCGGAGCCGACGCCTGAGCCGACGCCGAGCGCCACGCCCAGCACCCCGCCGACGACCCCGCCGGCGGTGACCATCCCCACCGCCAGCTTCGCCTCCGACTGTGAGGGCGCCGTCACGGTGACGCTCGCCAACGGCGCGGACGCCACGACCGACGCCAAGCTCACCGTCAAGGCCAAGGGTTTCTCGGAGACCTACACCGTCAAGCCGGGCGAGAGCAAGAAGGACATCGTCGTTCCGGCCAAGGCCGGCGAGATCACCGTCAGCGAGGGTGACAAGCCGGTCGGCGAGCCCTACACGTGGGCGAGCCCCGAGGACTGCGTCAAGCCGGGCGAGCCCCAGGCCGGCTACGAGTCCACCTGCGACAAGCTGATCTTCGGCTTCGCCAACCCGGAGGACGGCAAGGCCTTCGAGGTGACCCTGACCCCGAACAAGGGTGAGGCGCAGACGCACACCGTCGAGCCGGGCAAGACCGTGGTCGTCGAGTTCGAGGCGTTCGAGGGTCTGACCGTGACGCCGGCGGCCGAGGGCCTCGACGACACCAGCCCGATCGCCTGGGAGAAGCCGGCCGACTGCACCCCGGGTCAGGGTGGCGGCGACAAGGACGAGCCGGCTCTGCCGCTGACCGGTGCGGCCACCGGCGGCATCATCGCCGGCGCCGTGGCGCTGCTCGCGGCCGGTGCCGCCCTGTTCGTGGTGGCCCGTCGTCGTCGGGTGCGCTTCACCGCCTGAGACAACCCGCTCTGACACCTGAGGGCGCGTCGACCACCCGGTCGGCGCGCCCTCAGCGTTGTGGTGCCCTGCGTGGTCAGCCCTTCTCCAGGTACTCCGCGCGATCCTCGTCCACCAGGGCGGCCACCGAGGCGGCCAACGCCGGGTTGCGGGTCAGCTCCGGGTCGTCCTCGATCAGGGTGATCGCCTCGGCGCGGGCGTCGCGGATCAGATCGGCGTCGCGCCGCAGGGACAGCAGCCGCAGGTGCGAGCGGTGCCCGGACTGGGTGGCACCCAGCACGTCGCCCTCGCGGCGCTGCTCCAGATCGAGTTCGGCGAGCTTGAACCCGTCACTCGTGGACGCCACCGCGTCCAGCCGCTCGCGCGCCGACGAACCCTCGGCCGCCTCGCTGACCAGCAGGCAGAGCCCCGCGGCGGCGCCCCGGCCGACCCGGCCCCGCAACTGGTGCAGCTGGGAGACACCGAACCGGTCGGCGTCCAGCACGATCATCACTGTCGCATTCGGCACGTCCACGCCGACCTCGATCACGGTCGTCGCCACCAGCACGTCCAGGTCACCGGCCGCGAAGGACCGCATCACCGCGTCCTTCTCGTCGGCCGGCAGGCGACCGTGCAGCACCCCGATCCGCAAGCCGTGCAGCGGGCCCTCGGCCAGCAGCGGGGCCACCTCGGTCACCGCCAGCGGCGGCCGCCGGCCGTTGTCGTCTTCGGGCGGCGGCTCCTCGTCACTAGCCGGCCCGTCCCCGATCCGCGGACACACCACGTACGCCTGGTGGCCGGCGGTCACCTCCTCGCGCAGCCGACGCCAGGCCCGGTCCAGGTAGGCCGGCTTCTCGGCGGCCGGCACCACGTGCGAGGCGATCGGCGACCGGCCCCGGGGCAGCTGGGAGAGCGTGGAGACCTCCAGGTCGCCGTAGACGGTCATCGCCACCGTGCGCGGGATCGGGGTGGCCGTCATCACCAGCGTGTGCGGCGGCTGGTCGGCCTTGGCCCGCAGGGCGTCGCGCTGTTCCACGCCGAAGCGGTGCTGCTCGTCCACGACCACCAGGCCGAGGTCGGCGAAGTCGACCCCCTCGTAGAGCAGGGCGTGAGTGCCGAGCACGATGCCGGCGGCGCCGCTGGCCACCTCACCGAGGGCCCGGCGGCGGGCCGCCGCGCCCAGCGAGCCGGTGACCAGCTCGACCCGGGTGGCGTGCTCGGCGGAGCCCAGCTCACCGGCCCGCCCGAGCGGCCCGAGCAGGTCGAGCATGCCGCGGTGGTGCTGGGCGGCCAGCACCTCGGTGGGCGCCAGCAGGGCGGCCTGCCCGCCCGCGTCGACCACCTGGAGCATCGCCCGCAGCGCCACCACCGTCTTGCCCGAGCCCACCTCGCCCTGCAACAGGCGGTGCATCGGATGCGGGGTGGCCAGGTCCGCCGCGATCTCCACCCCCACCGCTCGCTGACCGTCCGTCAGCTCGTACGGGAGTCGGGCGTCGAAGGCCTCCAGCAGCCCGCCCGGGCGCGCCGGTCGGGGCCGGGCCGGCCAGTCGGCGGCCCGGTGCTTGCGCTGCACCAGGGTGACCTGGACGGCGAAGGCCTCGTCCCATTTGAGTCGCCGCCGCGCCTGGTGCAGCGCCTCCTTGCTGGACGGCCGGTGGATCTCGGTCAGCGCGGCGCCCAGCCCGATCAGCTTGCGACCGGCCCGCACGGCGCTCGGCAGTGGATCGTCCGGCGGGGTGAACGTGTCCAGCACGACCCGCACGCAGCGCGCGATCACCCAGGTCGGTACGGCCGCGGCGGCCGGGTAGACCGGGATCAACGCCCCGGCGAACTCCTCGATGTCCTCGCTGACCGCCGCCTCACCGTCGCCACCCTCGCCGAGCAGGACGTACTCCGGGCCGTTGAGCTGCCGTTTGCCGCGGAACTCGGTGACCTTGCCGGCGAACAGGCCCCACCGGCCGGGGCGCAGCTCGCGCTCGCGCCACGCCTGGTTGCCGAAGAAGGTCAACGTCAGCACCCCGCCGGAGCCGTCGCCGACGGTCACCTCCAACAGGTTGCCCCGCCGCTGACGCATCGGGCGCACCGCGGTGCGCTGCACCTGGGCCATGACGGTGACCTGCTCGCCGACGTCCAGCGCGCGGATGTCGGTGTGCTCACCACGCTCGTCGTAGCGACGCGGGAAGTGGTAGACCAGGTCACCCGCGGTGTGCAGGTCGAGGTGCGAGGCCAGCGCCTTGGCTGTCTTCTCCCCGACCAGCTTCTTCAGCGGAGTGTCCACCGTGGCTGGTTCGCTCATTCGATCCCTACCAGGAGCGGATAAAACGGCTGGCCGCCCGGGTACGCGTGCACCTCGACGAACGGCCAGCGTCGCGCGACGTGCGCGCGGACGGCATCGGTGAGCCCGGCCGGGGCGTCCGCCCCGGCCAGCAGGGTGACCATCTCGCCACCACCGCCGAGCATCCGGTCGACCACTGCGGCGCAGGTGTCGGTGAGGTCGGTGCCAATCAGGTGGACCTCGCCCTCGACCAGCGCCAGCACGTCACCGGGACGGCACGGGCCGGCCACGGTCAGCGCCTCCCGGCTGGCGTGGCAGACCTCGGCGTAACGGCAGGCACCGGCCGCCTCGGCCATCGCGATGACGTCGTCCTCGAAGCGGCGGTCGCCGTCGCGGACCGCGAGGGCTGCGAGGGCCTGCACCGGCGAGCGGGTCGGCACCACGCTCACCTTGATGCCGTGCCGATGGGCCTCGCGGGCGGCCGCGCTCGCCACCGCCTCGGTGTTGGGATCGTTGGGCAGCACCACCACCCGGGCCGCTCCGGTGCTGCGGACGGCGTCCAGCAACTCACCAGTGGACGGGTTGCCCGGCACCACTGTGGCACCCTCCGCGGCGAACAGGTCGGCGATGCCGCCACCGGTGGCCACCACCACCGCGGCCCGGCCGGCCACCACCGGGCCGGGGGGCGACTCCGGCTGGTCGGCGAAACGGGTCACCGAGATCCGGTACGGACGGCCGGCGGCGACACCGGCCTCGACCGCCGCGCCCACGTCGTTGACGTGCACGTGCACGTTCCAGGTGCCCTCCGGCTCACGCCCGTCGCCGACGACGACCAGCGAATCCCCCAGCGCGTCCAGTGCCCGCCGCAACCCGGCGACCGCCTCGGCTCCGGCGTCGAGCAGGAACTGCACCTCGTACGCGTACTCGTCGGAACCGGTCTCCCGGGCGACGGTGGCCGCCGGGCGGGCGGAGCGCGACGCCGGCGCGGGCCCGGCCGTGCGCTCCCCGGTCAGCACCTCGACCAGGGCGTCGAGCAGCACGCAGAGCCCTCGGCCACCGGCGTCGACCACACCGGCGCGGGCCAGCGCCGGCAGCTGCTCCGGGGTGCGGGCGAGCGCCTCGGCCGCCGCCCGGGCCGCGACGCGGGCCACCGCCGGCAGGTCGTCGGTGTCCGCGCGTTCGGCCGCGGCGGCGGCAGCGGCGACAACGGTGAGCACTGTGCCCTCGACCGGCCGGGCGACCGCTGTGTACGCAGCGGTGGTGCCGGACCGCAGCGCGGCGGCCAACTCCCGACCACGCACCGCCGGCACCCCGGCGACCTCGTCGGCGACGCCGCGCAGGATCTGCGAGAGGATCACCCCGGAGTTGCCTCGCGCACCGAGCAGCGCGCCCTGGGCCATCAGCCGCAGCGCGTGCCCGTGCGCGGTCGGCCCGCTGTCGGGGAGAGTGTCCAGATCCATCGCCAGGGCCTGTTGGGCCGAGGTGAGGGTGAGCACCAGGTTGGTGCCGGTGTCGCCGTCCGGCACCGGATAGACGTTGAGCTGGTCGATCTCGCCCTGGTGGCGCTTCAGCGCGGCCAACCCGCTCGCGCACCAGCGGCGGACCGCTGCGGCGTCGATGGTGTCCAGCACGGGCAGAAGCCTACTGGCGCGCGCCGACACCCGGCGGACTCGTCCAGCGTGTCCGCCGCGTCCCGGGCCGGTCGGCCTCGGTCCCGGCCGGGAAAGCCGGGGCGTGCCCTCCAGGTAGAGTTGCCGCCGGACCCACCCCCATTCACCCGGCGGGCCGACCCACCATCCGCTGGCGGGGACGCCGCTGGTCGACGGACCAGGGCGGTTGGTCCCGTCGGCTGGGCATCGGGTAGGCTGACCCGGTTGCCCGTGCAGCACCTCTGCCGGCGACCTCATGAACGTTTCAATCCCAGGAGTATCCCGTGGCTAGCGTGTGCGACGTCTGTGGCAAGGGGCCGGGCTTCGGCCACAACGTGCCCTGGTCCAAGAAGAAGACCAACCGCCGCTGGAACCCGAACATCCAGTCGGTGCGCACCCCGGCCGGTGGCGGCAACACCAAGAAGCTGCAGGTCTGCACCTCGTGCATCAAGGCCGGCAAGGTCACCCGCGCCTGACGCGGTAGCGCCAACCTTCTCGTACGGCTCAGCCGGCGGACCCTCGGGGTCCGCCGGCTCTGTCGTGTCCGCGGCAGCCGCCGCCCACCGGGGTCGGGCATGCCGGCCAGGCCAGGCCCGCCGGGGTCCGCCCGGCTGTCAGAGGGTACGGCCGAAGGAGACGCAGCCCTCCGCGTCCTTGTAGAAGCCGAAGTTCGGAATCCGCTCGTAACCGGCGGAACCGTACATGGCGATCGCCTCGGGCTGCTTGTCGCCGCACTCCAGGACCATCCGCTTGCGGCCCTGCTCGCGGGCCGAGCGCTCGACGGCCGCCAGCACCGTGCGGGCCACGCCTCGCCCCCGCGCCGCCGGCGCCGTGTACATCCGCTTCAGCTCCGCGGTGTCCGCGCCGTGGCTGCGCCAGCCACCGCAGCCGACCGGCCCGCCGGCCAGATAGGCGACCAGGAACGCGCCATCGGGCGGCTCGAACTCGATCGCGTCCACCGGGGTGTCGTCGCCGGAGCCACCGTAGCGGGCACCCAGGTCAGCCAGTGCGGCTTGGATCAACTGCTGCGCCACCGGTGCGTCGAACCGCACCGCCCGGATCTCGATCTCACTCACGGTGTCCAGGGTACGGCGGGGGCCGGGCCTTACCGGAAGTGGTCCCAGCCGGTCGGGCCGTCGTAGGGCCCGCCGTCGACCGTCACCCCGACACCGTCAGTGACCACGCCGATCGGCCGCCAGTCCGGCGGCAGCACCACCGCCGGGGGGAAGGTCGCGGCCAGCGCGTGGTCGTCGCCACCGGCGAGGATCCAGCTGTACGGGTCGACGCCGAGGGCCTGCGCCGCGTCGGCCATCTGCCGGGGCACCTCGAACCCGTCCCGGCGTACGTCGATCGCCACCCCGCTGGCCGCCGAGACGTGCCCGAGGTCGGCGAGCAGCCCGTCCGACACGTCGATCATGGCGGTGGCGCCGAGCTGGGCGGCCTGCGGGCCCGCCTGGTAGGGCACCTGCGGCCGCCGGTACGCCTCGACCAGCAGCCGGGGGGTGCGGAAGCCCCGGGTCAGCACGGTCAGCCCGGCTGCCGCGTACCCGGTGCGCCCGGCCAGGGCGAGCACGTCCCCGGGTCGGGCGCCCGAGCGCAGCACGGGTGGGCGGCCCGCCAGGTCGCCCAGGGCGGTGACCGCGACGGTCAGGGTGGGGCTGGCGGACATGTCGCCACCGACGACGCTCGCGCCGACCGTCGCCGCCTCCGCGGAGAGCCCGTCGGCCAACTCCTCCGCCCAGCCGGTGTCCAGGTCCGCCGGCATGCAGAGAGCGACCAGCAGGGCGGTCGGCGTGGCACCCATCGCCGCGATGTCCGCCAGGTTGGCCGCTGCCGCCCGGTGCCCGACGTCGCGAGCCGACGACCAGTCCCGGCGGAAGTGCCGCCCGTCGACCAGCACGTCGGTGGAGGCCGCCACCCGGCCGTCCGGCGCGGCCACCACGGCCGCGTCGTCGCCGGGACCGAGCAGGGTCGTCGGCCCGTACGACAGCCGGGCGGTGATCCTGTCGATCAGCCCGAACTCCCCGATCGCGGACACACCGACGCCACCGCCGGCGTTCCGCCCGTTCTTCCCGGCTCCGCCGTGCTCGCTCACCGCTGCTCCTTGACGACCGATAGAGATCAGACCTGGTCCGTAAGGTACTTTCACCCTTCGGGCCGCTCACGGGCGGCGACGGACGGAGGTCGAGTCGTGGTACAGGCGTACATCCTCATCCAGACCGAGGTCGGCCGCGCACGTGACGTGGCGGGTCTCATCGCGGACATTCCCGGCGTGGTACGCGTCGACGCCGTCACCGGGCCGTACGACGTGGTCGTCCTCACCGAGGCGAACACCGTCGACGAACTCGGCAAACTCATCGTCAGCAAGGTGCAGATGGTGCCCGGCATCACCCGCACCCTCACGTGTTCGGTGGTGCGGCTGTAAGTGGACGAGATGACGACCTCCTCCGCTGCGCTGGACGACGACGCGGCGCGTGATGCGGCCGACGGCACGTCCGAGCCGGCTGACGGTAACCGCGGGTCGACCGATCCCGCCTCCGCCGCGCCGGCCGGCCGCGATCGGACCATGCGCGGCGCGGCCCTGCTGGCCACGGTGATCGCGCTGCCGATCACGCTGCTGGTCGCCGTGCTGGCCTTCAGCAAGCTCAGCCCGGACACGCCGGCCGCCGCGCCGAGCCCCTCCGCGACCACCGCCCGGGTGCAGTCCACCACCCCGGTGCAGATGGCCGCCCCGGCGCTGGCGGCCCGCCCGGCCACGGTCTGCCGGGCCCTGCTTTCCCAGCTCCCGACGAGCATCCGCGACCTGGCCCAGCGGCCGGTCAGCGCCGGTCCGGAGCAGAACGCCGCATACGGCGACCCGGCGCTCACCGTGGCCTGCGGCGGCACCGAACCGGCCTTCCCCAGCACCGACGAGGTCTGGACGGTCAACGGGGTCTGTTGGCACCTGGCCGAGCAGGCCGACGACGCGGTCCTCTCCACGGTCGACCGGGAGACGCTGATCACCGTGCGCGTCCCGGGCGCGTACGAGCAGCCGTTGCAGTGGTTGCCGACGATCTCCAGCACCATCGTGGCGAGTGTGCCGTCCGGCGGCGCCATCCCGTCCGGCTGCCAGCGCTGACCTCGCACCGACTCCGCCCGCGCGGGCTGACCTGCGCGGGCGGGGTCGGACGGCTCAGTGCAGGCCGACGCCGCGCCGCTGGGCGGTACGGATCAGCCGGTTGACCAGCTTCGGGTACTCCAGGCCGGAGGCCGCCCACATCCGCGGGAACATCGACATCGGGGTGAAGCCGGGCATCGTGTTGATCTCGTTGAGGTAGACGTCCAGCTCGGGGGTGACGAAGAAGTCGGCCCGGGCCAGTCCGGCGCAGTCCAGCGCGGTGAACGCGCGGACCGCGTACTCCTGCACCTGGCGGGTCACCTTCTCCGGCAGGTTGGCCGGAAGGTCGTACTCGCAGGAGTCGTCGAGGTACTTCGCCTCGAAGTCGTAGAAGTCGTGGTCGGCGACGACCCGCACCTCGGCCAGCACGGACGCCTCGGGCGCGCCACCGGCCTCACCCTCCAGCACACCGCACTCGATCTCGCGGCCGACGATCGCGGCCTCGACGATGACCTTCGGGTCGAACTGCCGGGCGGCGGCGACCGCCGCGTCCAGCTGCGCCCAGTCGGTGACCTTGCTGACGCCGAACGACGACCCGGCCCGGGACGGCTTGACGAAGATCGGCAGGCCGAGCCGCTCCTTGTCCTGCTCGCTGAGCGTCATCCCGTTACGCAGCACGGCGTACCTGCCGACCGGGATGCCCTCGACGGCGCAGAGCTTCTTGGTGAACTCCTTGTCCATGGCGGCCGCGGAGGCGAACACGTTCGCCCCGACGTAGGGGATGCCGGCCATCTCCAGCATTCCCTGGATTGTGCCGTCCTCGCCGTACGTGCCGTGCAGCACCGGGAAGACCACGTCCACGTCGGCCAGCGCCCGGGGGCCCTCGGTCGGGTCGAGCACCATCAGCCCGTTGCCGGTGGGGTCGGCCCGCAGCACGATGTCGTCACCGGAGTCGGCGGTGATCTCCGGCAACTGCCGGGCGTTGATCGCGAGCTGGGCGGGGTCTCCGTCGGTCAGCACCCACTGGCCGGCCCGGGTGATGCCGACCGGCACCACCTCGAACTCGTCCGGGTCGAGGGCGCCGAACACGCTGCCGGCACTGACGCAGGAGATGCCGTGCTCCGGGCTGCGGCCGCCGAAGACGATCGCCACGCGGGTCTTGCCTGGGGTGGTCACTCCGGTCACCTCTTCGTACGCGACTGCGGCTGGTCGTGCTCGCCGGTGGCGCTCACCCGGTTGACCTTACTGTGCGTGGCGGCAGGGCGAGGCGATACCCGGCGAGCCACGGCGCGACACGGCAATCGGTCATCAGAGCATATACGGTGCGTGACCGTACGGCAGCGGTGTCGCGGATCGTGGACCTGCGCCCGCGCTCAGTCCCGGGAATGCCGGCGGCCCACCGCGATCACCTTCACCCGCTGCCGGCCGGCCCGCACCATGCCCAGCGCCATGAATGCTCCGGCGATGCGGTCCGCGGCCTCCCGGCTGCTGGCGCCGACGACCTGCCGGCGCCGCTCCGGCGCGACCTGCTCGTTGCGGTTGACGCCCTCGACGGGACGCACGTCGGTGAGCACCACGAGGAAGCGGGTCATCGCGCGCCGCCCGAGGGCACGGCGAGGGGCTCCGGGCGGGTTCGCACGTCGTCTCCTTCCGGCAGGCCGGGATGGAGGGACGGCACGCGACGATCGGGTACGGGGGAGAAACCCGATCGCCGCGCGCCCCATCCCCTCCGGTCGCTCACCACCACCGTCGCCACGACAACCGGCGGTGAGGACGCCATAACAGATTGACACGTGTACAGGCGTGAATGCAACTCTCATCGACGTTCTCTCATGCAGACGTTCCCGCAAATGTGTGCGACCATCGATGCATGGCCCCGAAGACCGCCCGTGCCCGCCGGCTCGGCATCGCCCTGCGCCATCACCGGGAAGCCGCCGGGCTGACGCTGGAGACCGCGGCGGATGAGATCAACAGCACCCGCAGCACCCTCTCCCGGTACGAGAACGCCCAGACCCTGATCAGCCCGGCCACCGTGCGCGCGCTGCTCACGTCGTACGGGGTGAGCGCCGACGAGGTGGCCGCAGCGGTGCAGCTCGCCAAGGACGCCCGCAAGCCCGGCTGGTGGGTGTCGTACTCCTACGTGTTGGATCCACGCACCATCGACTTCATCGCGCTGGAGGCCGAGGCGACCGCCATCGCCAACTTCGAGCCCTCGGTGGTGCCCGGCCTGTTGCAGACCGCCGACTACATCCGGGGCGTGATGCGGGGCGGGCCGCACACCCTCGGCGACGACATGGTGGAGCAGCGGGTCAAGGCCCGGCTCGACCGGCAACAGCGACTCACCGGCGACCAGCCGCCCATCTTCGACGCGATCGTCGACGAAGGCGCACTGCTACGCCCCGTCGGCGACCAGTCGGTGATGGACGGGCAACTGCGGCACCTGGTCAAGATGGCCGAGTTGCCCAACATCAGCGTCCAGGTGATCCCGCTCTCCGCCGGCTACCACCGGGGCACCCGGGGTTCGCTGCACATCCTCGAATTCGCCGACCCGGAGGATCCGATCATCGCCTCGGTGGAGACCGTCGCAGGTCAGATGATCCTCGACCGGGCCGGCGAGACGCGTACCTGCACCAAGATCATGGAGCATCTCCGAAGCGTGGCGCTCAGCCCGGCGGACAGCCGCGAGATGCTCCTGTCAGTCCTGAAGGGACGGTAGGACCGATGACACCGATGATCACAGCGGCCTTGGCCGCGGCGGCATGGCGCAAGAGCAGCCGCAGCGGCGACGAGGGCGCCTGCGTGGAGGTGGCCGCGATACCGCGGCTGGTGGCCGTCCGCGATTCCAAGGACCCGGCCGGCCCGGCGCTGCTGTTCCCAACGGCCGCCTGGACCACCTTCGCCCAGGCACCACCCCGCCGCTGACCCGACGTGCCGAGCCGGTGCGGGCCGAGGACCCGCACCGGCTCAGGCAACCAGCGGCCGAGGCTCCGGAACGGCGCGCAGCGCCTCCAGCGCGGCGATCGCGACTCCCCGGGCACCGGCCATGTCCCGGTCCGGCACCAACGCGAAGGTGGCCACCGCCGCCTGCTCCTCGCGAAGCACTGTGTGCTCGCGGACCGTCGCCAGGAACCAGTCACGGAACTCCGGTGCCGCCTCCACCACCCCGCCGCCGACGAAGTACGCGTGCGGGTCGGTGAAATTCGCGGCAACCGTGAACAGGCGCCCCAACGCCATGGCCTGCTGGGTGAAGAGATCCCGCGCGAGGGCGTCCGCGCGCTCGCCGTACCCGCGGACCAGCTTGGCCGCCCGGGCCACCGGCTCGGCGGCGAGCGGGTGGTCGGGATACCGGGTCAGCCAGTACGGCAACAGGTTGCGTTCGATGCCGGTCAGCGAGGCCACGCTCTCCACATCCCCGGTGAAGCCGCAGGCACAGGTCGGCTCCGGCTGACCCGGGCCGAGCAGCCCGCTCAGCGGGATGTGCACGTGACCGAGCTCTCCGGCCATGCCGGCCGCACCGGCGATCACCCGACCGCTCTCGACCACGCCGCCGCCGAGGCCGGTGCCGACGATCGCCGACACCGACGAGCGGTTCATCGCGTCGGCGCCGAAGTGGACGTGGTGGGCGTAGAGCGCCGCCGCGTTGCCGTCGTTGTGATAGATCACCGGCAGGCCGAGCCGTCGCTCCAGCGCCCCTCGTACGTCGAAGCCGCGCCAGGCCGGCTGGGAGAAGTTGGTGGAGCCCCGCGACGAGATGACACCGTCGGCGCTGGCCGGGCCGGGAGTGTCCAGCCCCACCGCCCGGACCAGGTCACGCGGCACGCCGGTCTGGGCCAGCGCGCCGTCCAGCGCACGGGCCAACGCCTCGATCGCCGCCTCCGGCCCGGACCGCACCTCGCTGGGGATCTCCAACAGCCCGTCCACCAGGAAGCGGCCGTCCACCGTCAGCACGGTGGCGTTGTTGCTGGTGCCGCCGTTGTCCAACCCGACGACCACCGGCACCCCTGCGCTGCCCACCGAAACCGCCTTCCGCCGTCATGAGTGTGAGCCGAGGCTAGTGCCAACCCCTCTCCCCCGCCACGCCCGGGCGGCCCCCACCAGCCTGACCTCTGGCCGAAAACAGGAGTCCCACCAGCCTTCCCGCGTCGATCATGCAGTTGTGGTGGTGTACAAATGACGCGGAAGGGCGTTAACCGGGCACCACAACTCCTTGATCGACGCGGGCCAGGGGTCGGGTCAGGGGTCGGGTCAGGGGTCGGGTCAGGGGTCGGGTCAGGGGCGCTGGGTTGGGGGGTCAGGGGGTGGGGTCTGGGGGGCGGCGGGCGGTTAGGGCGGTGGCGTCCAGGTCTTCGTCTTGGTGGACCGTTGGGATCAGGCCGGCTTTGCTGAATGCGTCGCAGAGGGCTTCTATCTGGGTGGTTCCGGCTTCTACCACCAGGTGGCCGCCGGGGGTCAGCCAGTCGACGGCGTCGGCACCGACCCGGCGCAGCACGGAGAGCCCGTCCGGGCCGCCGTCGAGCGCCACCGGGGCCTCGTGCAGCCGCGCCTCCGGCGGCATCAGCGCGACCGCGTCGGTCGGCACGTACGGGGCGTTGGCGACCACCAGGTCCAGCCGACCCCGCCACTGCCGGGGCAGCGGCGCGAACAGGTCACCCTCGTACACCTCGGCGTTCAGCCCGGTGACGTTGCGGCGGGCACAGGCCGCGGCCGCCGGGTCGATGTCGGCGGCGGCCAGCCAGCGCGGTGCCAGCCGGTGTGCCAGCGCGACAGTGGTCGCCCCGGAGCCGCAGCAGAGGTCGACCACCGCCGGCGCCGGGCCGGTCAGCTCGGCCGCCAACTCGACCAACAGGGCGGTCCGGGCACGCGGCACGAAGACGCCCTCGTCGACGGCGATCCGCAGGCCGCAGAACTCCGCCCAGCCGAGCAGGTACTCCAACGGAACGCCCGCCACCCGGCGGTCGGTCAGGTCGGCCAACACCGCCGGGCTCTGCGCGGCGGCCAGCAGCAGCTCGGCCTCGTCCTCGGCGTAGACGCAACCGGCCGCCCGCAGCCGGCTCACCAGGGCGGCGCGACCGGACGATTCCACCGGGGACCTCAGACCGATCCTGCGGCGTCCAACGCGGCGGCAATGTCGGCCACCAGGTCCACGGTGTCCTCCGCGCCGCAGGAGAGCCGGACGAAACCGGGAGCGGTGTCGTCGCCCCACTGCGCCCGCCGGTCCGCAGTGGTGTGCAGGCCACCGAAGGAGGTCGCCGCCGCCACCAGCCGGGCGGCCTGAACGAATCGGCCCACCCGGTCGGCATCGCCCAGGTCGAACGAGAGCACCCCCGGTATCCGGCGCATCTGCGCCGAGGCCACCGGGTACGCCGGGTCGTCCGGCCGCCCCGGCCACCGCAGGCCGGTCACGTCCGACCGGCCGGCGAGCAGATCGGCGACCGCGGCGGCGTTCGCGCTCTGCCGCGCCAGCCGCAGGTCGAGAGTGGCCAGTGACCGGTGGGCCAGCCAGGCGTCGAACGCGCCCGGCACCGCCCCGGTGGTGGTACGCCAGGTCGTCACCGCGTCCATCAGCTCGGTGGACCGGCTGGCCAGGTAGCCCAACAGCAGGTCGGAGTGGCCGGTGAGCGCCTTCGTGCCGGAGGCGACCACCAGGTCGGCGCCGAGATCCAGCGGGCGCTGACCGAGCGGGGTGGCCGTGGTGTTGTCCACCGCGAGCAGCGCGCCGGCGGCGTGCGCCCGCTCGGCCAGGGCCGCCACGTCGACCACGTCCAGGCCCGGATTGGCCGGCGTCTCCACCAACACCAGGCGGACGCCCTCGAACGACGGGTACGGCCCGACGGTCGGCACGAACTGCACCCGGACGCCGATGGCCTCCAGCACGCCGGTGGCGAACGCCCGGACCGGGAAGTATCCGTCGCTGGGCAGCACCACGGTGTCCCCCGGCCGCAGCAGGGTGAGCAGCAGGCCGGTGATGGCCGCCTGACCGGTCGCGAAGACCCGACAGTCACCGCCCTCCAACTCGCCCACCGCCGCTTCCAGCAGCCGCCGGGTCGGGTTGTCGGGGCGACCGTAGCCGTTCGGCGACGTGCTTGGGCCCTCGAACGGGTCGAGATGGTACGGCGCCGCGAAGACCGGTCCGGGCAGGAACGGGTCGCCCGGTGCCGGCTCGGGCAGGCCAGCGCGTACGCAGCGGGTGCCGTCTCCCCACTCGCTCATCGGATCCCTCACTCGTACGACTCGGGTTTGGCGGTGCGGCTCATCAGGGTGTCCACGGCGAGGCGCGGGTCCATCCCCTCGTGGCAGATCCGTTCGACCTGCTCGGTGATGGGCATCTCCACGCCGTGCGCCCGGGCCAGGTCGCGGATCGCCAGGCAGCTCTTCACGCCCTCGGCGGTCTGTCGGGTGGCGGCCTGGGCCTGCTCCAGCGTCTCCCCCCGGCCCAGGTGCTCGCCGAAGGTGCGGTTGCGGGCCAGCGGGGACGAGCAGGACGCGACCAGGTCGCCCATGCCGGCGAGGCCGGCGAAGGTGATCGGGTCCGCGCCGAGCGCCACGCCCAGCCGGGCCGTCTCGGCCAGCCCACGGGTCATCAGCATGGCCCGGGTGTTGTCGCCGAACCCCATCGCGGTGGCGATGCCGTACGACAGCGCGATCACGTTCTTGACCGCCCCGCCCAGCTCACAGCCGACCACGTCGTCGTTGGTGTAGGGGCGCAGGTACGGCGTCCGGATCGACGACTGGACGAGCGTGGCGCGGGCGGTGTTCGTCCCGGCGACCACTGTCGCGGCGGGCTGCTCGACGGCGATCTCCGGGGCCAGGTTCGGGCCGGACACGACGACCACCCGGTCCGCGGCGACCCCGGCGGTCTCCACGATGACCTCGCTCATCCGCTTGGTGGTGCCCAGCTCGATGCCCTTCATCAGCGACACCAGGGTGGAATCCGGGTGCAGGTACCCAGCCCATGCGGCGAGGTTGCCGCGCAGGGTCTGCGACGGCACGGCCAGCACCACCACCTCGGCGTCGGTGATCGCCTCGGCCGCGTCGGCGGTGGCGGTGACGCGGGCCGGCAGCAGCAGGTCCGGCAGGTACTCCGGATTGCGGCGCTCGGACCGGATGCTCTCGGCGACCGGCGCGCGGCGGGCCCACACCGTCACGTCCCGCCCCGCGTCCGCGAGGATCTTGGCGAACGCGGTGCCCCAGGAACCGGCACCGAGCACCGCGACGTGACCGCTCATGCCGCTTCATCCCGCTGCTCGCGGCTGACGGAGGACCGGGCCGGTCGCTCCCACAGTGGCGGTGGGGTACCGCCACGGATCTCGGCGAGCATGTCCCGCAGCCGCAACATGATGGTGTCCGTCATCTCCTCGAGGGTGGCCCGGGTCGGCTGGGCGTCCGCCCAGCGGCTCAGGTCGATCGGTTCCCCGGCGGCAACGGTCACCGGGATCCGGGGGCGCAGGCTGACACGGGTCGTCCGCGGGTCGAAGATCCGTTCCGGCCCCCACATCACCACCGGTACGACCGGGGCTCCGGTGGCCAGGGCCAGCCGGGCCGCACCGGTCTTGGCCTTCATCGGCCAGAGGTCCGGCTGTCGCGTGGTGGTGCCCTCAGGGTAGATCACCACCGCGCCGCCCTCGTTGAGCGCGGCGACCAGTGCGTCCAGCGAGCGGACCGCGTCCACGCTGCCCCGCTCGACCGGGATCTGCCGGCACCGGTGCAGGATCCAGCCGACCACCGGCACCCGGAACACGCTGGCCTTGCCCAGGTACTGCGGCCAGCGCCCGGAGTCGTAGATGAAGTGCGCGGACACCAGCGGGTCGGCGTGCGAGATGTGGTTCGCCACGATGATCATGCCGCCGTCGCGGCCGAGATGCTCCTGACCACGCCAGGTACGCCGGGTCCAGACGGTCATCACCGGCTTCACCAGCCCCACGGCGAACCGTTGCCAGAACCCCAGCCTCCGCCGTGTCACTGTGCCTCCTCGTCGCGCCCCAACCCCGCCGCGAAATCCCGCCCGCGACACCCGCAGCGGAAATCATGCCTGCTCGCCCCCGGTACGGCCAGCGAGGGTCCCGTCGTCCGGCTGGCAGGATTGCGGACGTGAGTCAGCCGAGGTGGGCCGTGGTGGTGCCGGTGAAGCAGCTGGCCGCGGCCAAGAGCCGGCTGCGGGGCGCGCTGCCCGGCGTACCGCATGAGGAGTTGGCGCTGGCCCTGGCGGCCGACACGCTCCGCGCGGTGCTGGCCTGCCCGGCGGTCGCCGAGGCCCTGGTGGTGACCGACGACGCCCGGGTGGCGGCGGCGGCGCGGGCGGCCGGCGCGCGGGTGCTGCCGGACCAGCCGAACGCCGGCCTGAACGCCGCGTTCCGGCACGGGGCGGCCGGGGCCGCCGCCGGGTGGGTGGCCGGGATCACCGCGGACCTGCCGGCGCTGCGCCCGGCGGAGTTGGCCGGCGCGCTGCTCGCGGCACAGAACGGTCGACCCGGGGTACGCCGGTTCCTGCCGGACGCGCCCGGTGGGGGCACGGTGCTGCTCACCGCCCCGCCGGGCGTACCCCTGGATCCGCGCTTCGGGGTGGGCTCGGCGGTCGCGCACGCGACGAGCGGCGCGCTGCCGCTCGACGGCGACTGGCCGAGCCTGCGCCGGGACGTGGACACCGCCGCTGACCTGGCCGCCGCCGCGCGGCTCGGGCTGGGGCCG
>NZ_JBEXHP010000066.1:0-31158 GCF_040607895.1 Micromonospora sp. NPDC005220 | reverse complement strand
CGGGCCCCCCCCCGGCCGCCCCCCCCCCCACCCCCCGGGGGCGGGCCCCCCGACGACCGTCTCAGGTGCGGATGCCGTAGTGCACGTACACCACGTCGTTGCTGAGTCGGCGATTGCCCAGTAGCTCCAGGCCGAGGCGGGTGCCGCTGGGCAGTCCGGGCTTGCCTCCGCCGGTGAGGATGGGGTGGATCAGCAGGTGGCACTCGTCGACCAGCCCGGCCCGGAATGCCTGCGCCGCGAGGTGTGCGCCCCCGATGGTGAGGTCGCTGGTGGCCGAGGCTTTCAGTGCGCGTACCGAGGCGGGGTCGAAGTCTCTTTCGAGCCGGGTCCTGGCGGTCGAGGTCGCGTCCAGCGTGGTGGAGTAGACGACCTTGTCCGCTGCCTGCCAGACGTCGGCGAAGTCGGCCATGAGCTTCGAATGTGCGGCCAGGGCAGGGTCGGTCTCCCAGAGGGACATCGACTCGTACAGGCGCCGACCGTAGAGGTAGGTGCCCATGGGCCGGACCAGGTCGGTGATGAACGAGAGGTACTCGTCGTCGGGTGGGGTCCAGTCGAATCTGCCGTGTTCGTCCTCGATGTGACCGTCGAGGGACACGTTCGTCACGTAGATCAGCTTGGCCATGGCGCTACACCTCGACGCCGGGTGCGACGGGGTGGGCATTCCGCAGTGTGGCGTCCAGTTTGGTGAAGGCCTCGTTCCAACCCTGGTCGGCGGGGGCGACCAGCTGCTCGGCGAGCCACTGACGGATTTCGAGTCGCGTCCGTCCATCGGCCTCGTCGTGGAACTCGACCCGCATCCTTGTCTCGTGCGGCTGAAGGCCGTTCGGCAGCTGCCCGGTGACGTGCGCGATGCCGTCGAGCAGTTCGCCGTCGACGACGTCGGTGAGGTCGATGTGGACCTCGATTCGAAGGTCGGGTTGGGTCGGGAAGACCTCGGTCCACCGCTGGTAGCCGCCGGGACGGACGTCGAATTCCATCTCCTCGCGGGGCAGTGAGTTGCCGATCGGCCCCCACCATGCCGCCAGGTGGTCCGGGTCGGTGAAAGCGCGGTAGACCAGCTCCCGTGGCGCGTCCACCACGCGTGAGATGACGATTGGCGGCTTGTCGCTGTCCATCAATTCTCCTTGTCGTGAGCCTTGCCCGGTGATCCGCTGTCGGGAATCGCCGGGCCGCGGACCGTTCGGTCCGTTGGGCGACCGGCCGCCTGCACGGCCGCGAGGTGGGCGTCGAGGCGGGTGAGGGACGTGTCCCAGATCCGCCGGTAGCGCTCGATCCACTCGGCCGCTTCGCGCAGCGGGGCGGCCTCGATGCGACTCATCCGCAACTTCCCCGACCGGGTGCGGGAGATCAGCCCAGCGTGTTCGAGTGTCTTCAGGTGCCGCGACACCGCCGGCATCGAGATCGGGAGGGGAGCGGTGAGCTCGGTGACCGTGGCGTCGCGGTCGGCCAGCTCGGCGAGGATCGCCCGTCGAGTCGGGTCGGCGAGCGCCGAGAACACCACGCTGAGTTGATCGCTGCCAGACACCAGGGCCTCCAGTCACTTAACCAACACGTTAAATGTAGTGCCGGATGAACGCGTGTCAACACGCCGAGACGTCGCGGTGCGGGTGACCGCGGGCAGCCGGCGGTAGCTGCCGGTGGTGGCCGGCAGGGATGATGTCGGCGCCACGACGAACGGCAGGCTTGTCGCGATCGAGGCGGCGCGGAGCTACCGGTCCGATCTGCCGTCCCGGCGTCCGGTGGTGGTCACGGGGTAGTCGTCGCGTACGCGCGCTCGTGTCGGGGGCAAGGTCGGCGGGCGGGCGGGGAGCATGGCGTGCACGCCCAGGCCCAGCCGGGTCAGCGCGAGTGCGGCTGCCAGGAGGGTGACGGAAGTCAACGGCCGCAACGCCTTGTCGGGCTGCGCCGATCACTGACCCCAGGGCGGCAGCCAGACCTCGATGTCGGACGACTGCGTTCGCCGGGAAGCGAGGTAGTCGTGCAGAGCGCGCAGCGCCGGATGCGGGTTGTCGTCGCGCCAGATGAGGGACATGGGGTAGATGGGGGCCGGGTCGCGCACCGGTATCCGTCGCAGGTCGTAGCTGTCCGGCCACAGGTACCGGGTGCGAACGCCGGCGAGGGTCGCCAGTTCCGCGGAGTCGGCGATCTCGGCCAGCAGCGCCTCGTTGCCGAAGACCGGCCCGACCAGGTCGATGGTGAGGCCGAAGGCGGCGGCGAGTTCGTCGTAGTAGTCGGCCCATTCGGTGCCGGGGGCCATGCCGGGCATCCAGATGCGGTGCTCGGCGAGTTGGGCGGGGGTGACGGTGCGGGCGTTGGCGAGCGGGTGGCGGGGGCCGACGAGCAGCTCGTGGTGCTCGTCGATCACGCGCGTGGCCCTGATCGCGCCAAGTAGGTGGCGTGCGGCGACGGTGACGGCGTGGAAGCTGGCGTCGACAGTTCCCGCCTCGACGGCGACCATCGCGGCGTGCACGTCGGCGTCGAGGGTGACGACGTCCAGCTCGATGCGGGGATGCGCGCGGTGGAAGTCCTGCAACAGCACCGCCGGTGCGATCCGTCGACTGTGCACGTCGACGCGTAGTGCCCGTCGGCCGGGGCGTACGGAGGCGTCGGCGCGCGCCTCGGCTCGGAGCAGCTCCCGGGCGTGCGGGAGGAAGGTCTGGCCGTCGACGGTGAGGTGGGTGCCGCGAGCCGTGCGGGTGAACAGCCGCACCCCGAGGTCCTTCTCCAGTGCGGCGATGCGCTTGGAGACGGCCTGCTGCGTGATCGACAGCGCGGCTGCGGCGTCCTGGAACTGGCCGGCGTCGACGGCGGCGACGAAGGTGCGGACAGCGTCGAGATTCACCCGGCAACCCTACTGACACAACGTCTCGTTGTGGCTCGCCGCTCATGCGGTTGTTTGATCCGTAGTCAACGGCCTTGCTTTGATCGCGGCGGTCAACGACGAGTTGTCGGAAGCGGGGGTGTGGGCTTGTCCGCGAGGCGATCCCTGGGTCGGCGGTTCGGGTGGTTGTGGGCGTCGTACGCGGTGAGCGCCTACGGCTCGGGGCTGGGATTCGGGGCGTTGCCGCTGATCGCCGTGCTGGTGTTGCAGGCCAGCCCCGCCCAGGTGTCCGTGTTGGCCGCGCTGGGGCCGGCGGTGGGCGCGCTGATCGCGTTGCCGCTCGGGCCCTGGGTGGAGTTCCACCGCAAGCGGCCGGTGATGATCGCGATGGACCTCGCCCGGTTCGCGGCGCTGGTGACGATCCCCATCGGGTACGCGCTCGGCCGGCTCAGCTTCGGGCAACTGCTGGTCGTCTCGGCGGTGGTGGCCACTGCCAAGATCGCCTTCAACGCGGCCGCCGGCGCCTTCCTCAAGGCTCTCGTGCGGCCGGATGACCTGCTGGTGGCGAACGCGCGGTTCGAGTCGACGACCTGGAGCGCGATCGCGCTCGGGCCGCCGCTGGGCGGGGCGGCGGTGGGCCTGTTGGGGCCGGTCGTCACCGTCGTGGCCGACGCGCTCAGCTACCTGCTCTCCGCGCTGGGCCTCACCGCCATTCGCGGGCACGAAGACCACCCCCGGCGTACCGACGCAGGCCGGGTTCGGGCCGGTGAGCTGCTCGACGGCTGGCGGCACCTGCTGACGCACCCCGGTCTGCGGGCGCTCTACCTCAACCAGTTGCTCGTCGGCGGGCTGATCATGGCCACCGAGCCGCTGCTGGCCGTGCTCCTGCTCGGCGAGCTGGGTTTTCCGCCCTGGCAGTACGGCCTCGCCTTCGCCGTGCCCTGCGTGGGCGGGCTCATCGGGTCGCGCCTGGCCCGTCGGGTGGTGGCACGCTACGGCCAACACCGGATCATCCGCACCGTCGGCACGCTGCGCGCGATCTGGCTGACCGGCCTCGCCCTCGTCCAACCCGGCGTGCTCGGTCTCGCCACGGTTATCGCCGTCGAGTTCGCGATCATCATCAGCATGAGCCTGTACAACCCGGTACTCGCCACCTACCGCCTACAACAGACTCCGAAGGATCGCATCGTCCGTACCCTCTCTGCCTGGTCGATCGGCAGCAGCGCCACCATCGCCACCCTCAGCGCGCTCGGTGGGCTGCTCGCGCAGGCCACCAGCCCTCGCACGGCGATCACGGTCGCGGGGCTGGTGGCCTGCGCGAGCCCGTTGCTGTTGCCCCGGCGTCCGGACGTTCATCGACCGGCACCGCAGCGCTCCGCACGGGTCTCTACGATCGCGTGATGTTCCAGCCGACCTACCCGATCCGCACCGCACGGCTCGCCCTGCGCCCGGTCACGATCGACGACCTCGACGACGTGTACGCGTTTCAGCGCCGACCCGACGTGGTGCGCTGGATGCTCGGCGCCGAGCCGCGTACCCGTGAGCAGTCGCGGGCGTCGGTGCTCGCCATGGCGGGCGAGGACGCCTGGCGCGCGGAGGGGGACTGCCTGACGGTGGCCGCGGTCACCGACGCCGGGGTGATCGGGATCGTGGAGTTGGTGTGGCGCAGCCAGCCCGAACGTACCGCCGAACTCGGGTTCGTCTTCCACCCCGACCACGGTGGCCGCGGGTTGGCCACCGAGGCCGCCACCGCGATGCTGGCCTGGGGGTTTGCCGAGTTCGGGCTGCACCGGGTCTACGGCCGGTGCCACGCGCGCAACGCCGCGTCGGCTCGGCTGATGGCCCGGCTCGGGATGCGCCAGGAGGCTCACCACGTCGAGAGCTACCTGTTCGACGGGGAATGGGCCGACCGACGTGTCTTCGCGATCCTCGCCCGGGAGTGGCGGAGTCGCACGCCGCCGTCCTGAGCGACCACACGAAGCGGTCACGGTGCACTGGTCACCTCGGGCGGCGAGCGTGAAGACGTCGGGCCCGGCGACGTTGCGGACGCCCTGCAGCGGCGCGCTCATGCTGACCTCGGTGGCGGCCATCGGCTGTACCGGCGTGCCGGGCAGGCGGACGGTGGTGTCGTCGGCCGTCCAGGACGGGATCGCGTCGACGAACTCGAAGAACTGGTGCTGACCTGGCTGAGCACGGTCAGCCGGTGTGGCGTACCTCGGTGTCCCAGATCTGCGCCCACGGACGCCGCAGCCCCCGGCACACGTAGATCGGGCCGCCGTTCTCGTCGTTCTCCACCTCGACCCGCTGGTCCACCCGCCCGGCGGGCGCGCACTGCTCGAACCAGGTGTTCAACTGGTCCGGGCGCTCCCAGCCGACGGCGATGACCACGTCCGCGTCGGCGGGCGGCCGACCGAAGTCGACCATACTGTTGTGCCCGGAGTACGCCTGAGGCAGACCACGGGCCGGCCCGTACCGGGCCACCGCGCCGGCCTCGCCGTAGTTGCCGGTCAGGATGACCGCCCGCGAACGCTCCGGTGGTCGCAGGCCACGATGGACGGCGGCGAGAGAGTCGGCGAACTCCGGCCACCCGATCGTCTCGCCGGCGTCGTAGTTGACGTCGACCACGAAGGCGGGCAACCGGTCGGCCGGCAGCACCGGCAGCAGCAGCACGACGGTGGGCAGCAGGAACGGCAGCGCGCCCAGCGTGAGCAACCCTCGACGCCACCAGAGCGACCCGCGCGACGCCCACGCCACGGTGACCACCGCACCGGCGGCGGTCAGCACCAGCAGCAGCGGCGCGTCGTAGTAGCCCTTGCCGCCGGCGAGCAGCACGATGCCGACGACCACCAGCCAGGCCCAGCCCACCGCCCGGTAGGCCCGCCACGCCGGCCGGCGCAGCAGCGCGACGAGGCCGGCGATCCAGATCGGTACGGCGTACGGGCTGATGATGACGAACTGGAGGGTGAACGCATCGAGCCGACCGCTGTAGGAGCTGTCGCCGTCGGAGATGGACGCGGCCACGCCGAGCTGCGGGAAGCCGTGCGACGCCTGCCAGATGAGGTTCGGCGCGGCCAGCAGCACGGTGATCCCGGCGGCCGCGAGCACCCACCGGTCGCGCAGCAGTCGACGCGGCCCGGCGATGAGCACCCCGACGAGCAGGCCCACGGCCAGCAGCGCCGGCAGCAGCTTGCTGAGCATGCCCACCCCGAGCGCCAGCCCGATGCCCAACGCCCAGCGGCTGTCACCGGTGCGCAGCAACCGCACCGCGCACCACGCCGCGATCAACCAGACCACCAGGTCGACGGTGGTGGTGCTGAGCAGGTGACCACTGGCGAGCACGATGCCGGACAGCGCGGCGAGCACCGCCGCGAAGAGCTGCCCGCCCCGGCCGGCGCCCAGCTCCCGGGCGATGGCGGCGACCAGCAGCACCGCGCCGCCGGCCAGCACCGCCGACGGGGTACGCAGCGCCACCAGGTTGCCCGGAGCGATCGTGTCGAGCAGCCGAGCCAGCGCCGGAACCAGCGGACCCTGATCGACGTAACCCCAGTCGAGGTGCCGACCGGCGAGCAGGAAGTACAGCTCGTCACGGTGGTAGCCGTAGCGGCCGGCGAGCAGCAGCAGCGTCACGGTGGTGGCGGCGGCCACCAGCCACGGGCCGCGGGTGCGGGCGCCGGGCTCCGGTGGATGCCCCGACGGTGCCGACCGGGCCGGCTGGTGAGGTCGGTCGATGTCGATCGCGGGCTCGCTCACCCGCTCATGATGACCCTCGCGGTGGCCGCGCGGGGGCCCGTGCCGGTCCCGTATGCGGGTGGCCGGGACGGGTGGGAAGATCAGCTTTGTCACTCGGACCGAAAGGACGATATGCGCTATCGCACTCTGGGGAGCACCGGCACCGTGGTGTCCACCCTGTGTCTGGGCACGATGACCTTCGGCGCGGAGACCGACGAGGCCGGCAGCTTCGCCCAACTGGACCGGTTCGTCGAGGCCGGCGGCACCTTCATCGACACCGCTGACGTCTACTCCACCGGGGTCTCGGAGGACATCATCGGGCGCTGGCTGCGCAGCCGACCCGAGCTGCGTGACCGCCTGGTGATCGCCACCAAGGGGCGGTTCCCGATGGGCCCGGGGGCGAACGACGCCGGCCTGTCCCGGGTGCACCTCACCCGCGCCCTGGACGCCAGCCTGCGCCGGCTCGGCGTCGAGGCCATCGACCTGTACCAGGCGCACGCCTGGGATCCGCTGACCCCGCTGCCGGAGACGCTGCGGTTCTTCGACGACGCGGTCAGCGCCGGGAAGATCCGCTACGCGGGAGTCAGCAACTTCACCGGCTGGCAGTTGCAGAAGGCCGCCCTGCTCACCCAGCACCTCAACCTCACCCCGATCGTGACCCTGCAACCGCAGTACAACCTGCTGGCCCGGGAGATCGAGTTCGAGTTGGTGCCGGTCTGCGAGAACGAGGGCATCGGCATCCTGCCGTGGTCACCGCTGGGTGGCGGTTGGCTGACCGGCAAGTACCAGCGCGACAGCACGCCCACCGGGGCGACGCGGCTCGGCGAGAATCCGCAGCGCGGCGTCGAGGCGTACGCGGGTCGCAACGCCGAGGAGCGCACCTGGCGGGTGCTCGACGCGGTTCGCCAGATCGCCGGGGACCGTGACGTGTCCATGTCGGCGGTGTCGTTGGCCTGGCTGGCGGCCCGACCGGCGGTCACCTCGGTGATCCTCGGCGCGCGTACCACCGAGCAGCTCGACGACAACCTGACCGCCGCCGACCTGGTCCTCGACGACGAGCAGATGCGGCTGCTGGACGAGGCGAGCGCCCCGCTGGTCGGCGACTACCCGTACGGCGGCGCGGGTGTGCGTCAGCGCGGCCGTGACCTACCGACCGGCTCATGACGTCGTTTCCCGAGCCCACCACCCCGGCCGGCAGCCGCACCGAGGTCTTCCTGCGTTACCTGGACTACTTCCGCGAGTCCATGGTGGCCAAGGTGTCGGCGTTGGCCGAGCCGGAGCTGCGGCGCAGCCGGCTGCCGTCCGGGTGGACCCCACTGGAGCTGCTCACACACCTGCGCCACGTCGAGCGGCGTTGGATCGAGTGGGGTTTCCAGGGCCGGGACGTCGCCGAGCCGTGGGGCGACCGCCGCGACGACCGCTGGTACGTCGCCCCCGACGAGACCCGCGCGGATCTGGTGGCGGCGCTGCGGGCACAGGGCGCGCACACCACGGCCGTGGTGACGGCACACGACCTGGCCGAAATCGGTGCGCCGGGCCCGCGCTGGAACGGCGCGGGCCCGGCGTCGCTGGAGCGGGTGCTGTTCCACCTGGTGCAGGAGTACGCCCGCCACCTGGGCCACCTCGATGTGGTCGCCGAACTCGCGGGCGGCCCGACCGGGGAGTGAGGCAGTCGGCTCGATAGTGGGCGAATGCCGCTCCTCGCGGTTTCCCTTGATCAGTGATCCAGTCGAACAGCGCACCACCAGATCTTGGACAGTTTCCGTTACGCCCTAACGGAAACTGTCCAAGATCTGCGCGGAACAGCGGTTGGTCCGGACGGTCACCTGGCTGTTGACGGTTGGACGGCCGCCAGCGGATGATCCAGCGATGTGGCGCTCGGGTTAGCGAGCGGGACGCTGGTCCTCACGGAGAGCGGATTCCATGAAGTTCCTTCTCACGTCGTCGGGCATCTGCAACCCGAGCATCTCCGACGCGCTCGTTGACCTGCTGGGCAAGCCGATCGCCGAGGCCACGGCCCTGTTCATCCCCACCGGTGTCTACCCCTTCCCCGGTGGAGCCGAGAGGGCGTGGAAGGCGATCCACGGCCGGGCCACAATCCCGCTGTCCCAGCTGGGTTGGAAATCCCTGGGGATATTGGAACTCACCGCGCTGCCGACCATCCGAGAAGAGAACTGGGTCCCGGCGGTCCGGGAGGCCGATGCCCTCCTCGTCTGGGGCGGCGACGTGCTCTACCTGACCTACTGGCTGCGCCAGTCGGGTCTGGCCGACCTCCTACCGTCGCTGAACGACACGGTTTACGTGGGGGTCAGTGCCGGGAGCATCGCGGTCACCCCGTACAACTGCGACGCCGAGTTCGACCTCGAATTCGTCCCCGACGGCAGCGACATCGCGCAGGGCGCCGACCGGGCGCTGGGGCTGGTGGATTTCACGCTGTACCCACACCTCAATCACCCGGACATGCCGGACACCGAGCTGTCCAACATCGAGAAGTGGGCGTCCGCAATCCCGGTCCCGACCTACGCCATCGACGACAACACCGCCATCAAGGTGGTCGACGGCACCGTCGAGGTCATCTCCGAAGGCGACTGGAGACTGATCAATCCCTGACCGAGGCGTCCCTTCAGCCCACCCTCGCCGAACTCGCCCCCGGCCCGACCGGGAGTGAGGTTCGATAATGGGCTGATGCCGCTGCTCGTCACGCCCGCGCTGCCCGCCGGGAGTCTCGCCGCCCAGGAGCAACCCCACCTTCCGGTACGCCCCGGGCTGGCGCTGCGGCCGTGGCGTGACGACGACGCCCCGGCCGTCCGGGCTGCCTTCGACTGTCCGGTGATCCAGCGATGGCACGTGCGTCGCCTCGACAGCGACGACGAGGCACGGTCGTGGACGGCGCAGTGGGCGGGCCGTTGGCGCGACGAAAGCGCCGCCAGTTGGGCCGTCGTCGACGCCGACGACCGGCCCGTCGGTCAGGTGGGGTTGCGGGACGTGCTGCTGAGCGAGGGGTCGGCGCAGGTGTCGTACTGGGTGGTGCCCGCTGCGCGCGGTCGGGGGATCGCCACCGAGGCGCTGCTCGCCCTGACCCGGTGGAGCTTCACCCGGGCCGGGTTGCACCGGCTGGCCCTGGAGCACTCGACCGGCAACGCGGCGTCCTGCCGGGTGGCGGCGCGGGCCGGCTTTCCCGTGGAGGGCGTGGCCCGCGGGTCGGTGCGCCACGCCGACGGCTGGCACGACATGCACCGGCACGCCCGGCTGGCGACCGGCGCTCAGTAGGGGCAGTTGCGCTTGTCGCGCACCATCTGCGCGTACTCGGCGCCGGTGATGCGCGGCTTGTCGACGGCGCTCAGCGGGCTTCCGCCCAGCCGACGAAACGTGGGGTCAGGTCGGGCAGCGCGGTGCCCGGGTTGAGTTTGGTGAGATCGGCGGCGGCTTCCTCCTGGAGCTTCGCGAGGTGGATCAACAGGCCCGGCCGATCCTCGCGGTACTCGCCGAGAAGGCGCAGCTTCGCGGCCGAGCACGGCCACAGGGTGCCGCAGGCCGGGCAGCGCCACGACGGCCGCAACGGCGAGTGTTTCGGACGCTCGGGCATCAGCCGATCCCCACCGTCGCGCGGCGCCGGAGGGGTACGGACGCGGCCTGCACGCCGTCGCGCCGCACGTACAGCTCGCGGCGCGCGACGGCTTCCCCCTTCCTGTTGAGTTCGTAGGCGTCGAGCCAGAGCCAACCGTCGTACGTGTACCGGTCGGCCAGCTCGCGGATGACGCGGGCGACGATCGGCTTGCGGAATTGAACGCTCGCGGCGGTGGTCAGCAGGACCACGTCCCCGGCTCTGAAAGCGCCCGGTACCTCGTTCCGCACGGGCTTCCTCCTTGTCGTAGCACCGTCTACACCGCACTTTGCCGGGGGTTGCTGGACAAACACACAGCGTTACGTAACCTCTTCATCGCAGCGGATCTGTTCCACGGGAGGGACGGCATGAACCATGCCTTTGTCGCAGCGCTGGCCGCGGCGGGTCACACCGCCGAGAGCCTGGCAGGTCAGCTCGGCGTGCACCCGAAGACCGTCGCCAGGTGGGCGAACCCGGGGCACATTCCCCAGAGCCGCCATCGTGCGACGGTCGCGGGCCTACTCGCGAAGGACGCCGACGCGCTGTGGCCGGACGTGGTCCGCCGCCGCGAACCGGTGTGGTTCCGGCCCTGGGTCGACCTGGAACGCGAGGCCGTGACGCTGCGGTCGTTCGAGTTGACGTGGGTGCCGGGGCTGCTCCAGACCGAGGCGTACGCGCGGGCGACCCTGGCCGGTGGGGTGCTGTCGCCGGAGGCGGTCGCCGAGTTCGCCGAGGCGCGCATCGCCCGGCAGGCGATTCTCGGCCACAGCGGCGGGCCACTGCTGATCGCCGTGCTCGACGAGGGGGTGCTGAGGCGGCGCGTCGGTGACGACCGGGCGTTGATGGCGGCGCAGCTCGCGCGCCTGGTCGGCTTCGCCGAGACCGGCGCCATCCAGCTGCACATCGTCCCGGCGGACGCGCCCAGCTACCCCGGGCTCGACGGGCCATTCACCATCGCCGACATGCCGGACGGGTCGCGGGTCGCGCACGTCGACAGCGCGGCACAGGCGCAGATCCTCGATCAGACGTCGGAGCTTGTTAGCCTGGAACGACGGTGGGAGCGTATTCGCGGCGAGGCCCTGCCCCGAGGGCGTTCGTTGGAACTTCTCAGAGAAGCGGCGGCATCATGGACATGACCGGTGCGCGGTGGCGAAAGAGCACGAGGAGCGGCGGCAACGGCGGCAACTGTGTTGAGGTCGCCGACAACCTTCCGGGCGTGGTCCTCGTCCGTGACACGAAGGACCGCGACGGCGCGACGCTGACGTTCAGCCCGCGATCGTGGCGTGGCTTCGTCGCGATGGCCCGCGACGCCGACGGCTTCCGGTAGCCCCACCCCGAGGGCCCATGCTGGCCTTACCGGGCTCGGTACCGCAGCCGTCGTGACAGCAGATGGCCCCACCGCAGGCACATTGCGTTCCCAGCCGCCACGCAATGTGCCTCTGAGATCTCGTCCCCGCAGCCTTCGCAGGCGCTCTGTGGCCGCTAATGCGGTTGCTGCGCCCCGTAGGATTCCGACCATGAGTTGCTTCGCCGCTTGGCGTACCCGCCACTGAGGGTCGGCTCGCCGCCGTTCCGGCCGCTGGTTGGCCATCTGATGCCTGATTTGTTGGCTTTCAGAACCTCAGCTCGAGGGGCACACTCACATGCGTATCCGCTCGTTTCTTCAGCATGACCTGACCCGGCTCACCGAACTGACCATCGAGACGTTCGGGCCGTTCCACGAGGACTCTTTCCGCCCCCTCGTCGGCGAGGTCGTCTTCACCAACCAGCACGGCAGGTGGCGCGACGACTACGTCACGCAGGTCGCCGGGCTCCACGACCCCGCCGAGCACCGGTACGTCGCGGTCGCCGAGATCAACGGCGCCATCGCCGGCTACGTGGCCTGGGCGGTGGAGCCTGAGCGCCGAAGTGCCAGCGTCACGATCCTCGCCGTGTCCGCGGAGCACCGCCGGCTCGGCGCGGGCACCGTGCTGTGCGAGCATGCGTTCGCCGCGATGCGGGACCTCGGCGCCGAGGTCGTCACGATCGGCACGGGTGGGGACGGATTCCACGCGCCCGCCCGAGCCCTGTACGAAGCGCTGGGCTGCACGTCGCTGCCGATCGCCGTCTACTACCGGGAACTCTGATCCGATCCGGGGTGGGGTGCGGCGACGCACTCTGCCCCGGTCACAGCAGCCCTGCGTGAGCCCTTCAGCGGGCGATCGTGTACGGCCCCGATCAACGGACGCCGGCGGGTTGCGCCGCCTGCGCCTGCGGTTGCGGGGTCGCCGGCCAGGTGAGTCGGCGTACGCCGGGAACGAGCGCGGTGCCCGCGCAGGAGGCGAGGACCAGCAGGCCCGCGACGGCGAGCGGAACGGGAGCGCCGAACGCGTCGGCGGCCAACGGCGCCAGCGCGTAGCCCAGCGGCATGGCACCCAGCGACACCAACCAGTCGTACGAGGTGACCCGGGCCAGGACCTCCGGCGGGAAGTGGTGCTGCACGACTGTCTCCCACACCGGGTTGAGGTAACCGAGGGCGGTCAGCGCCACCGCGTACGCGGCGATCACCGCCGGGGCGGGCGCGGCGACGGCGAGCAGGAACAGCGGGGCCGCGTAGCAGGCCAGCCCGAGGTTGGCCAGCAACACCGGCCGATGTAGCCGGACCCGCCCGGCCAGCAGCGAACCGGCGAGCATCCCGATCGCGCCGGCCTGCAACAGCAGCACCCAGGTCGTCTCGCCGCCGAGGCGGTCGATGGCGACGGCCGGCCCGAGGGTCATCAGTACGGCCGCCGCGCCGTTCCACGCGCCGTGCCCGAGCAGGCTGGTCCAGAACCAGTCGCGGGCACGTACCTCGCCGAAGCCGTGCCGCAGGTCGGCGAGGACGGAACGGCGGGGCACCGGCACGTGGCGGACCCGTACCAGCGCGAGCAGCGCGGCGCTGAGCGCGAACGACGCGCCGTCCAGGATGAACGCCCAGCCGGGCCCGGCGGCCCAGATCAGCGCGCCGGCCAGCGCCGGCCCGGCGAGGCGGCTGGTGTTGGCGGTGATCCCCATCAGGGCGTTGGCCCGCTGCCGGTCAGCCGCCTCGACGGTGCCGGCGACCAGCGGAGACGCCGTCGGGATGGCGAACGCCGAGGCGGTGCCGCCGAGCGCGGACGCCACCACCACGCTGGTCAGCGACGGGTCGCCGCCGAGCAACTCCACGCCGACCGCGAGTTGGCTCACGCAGCGAACCAGGTCGGCCAGCAGGGCGACCCGGCGGGCGTCGAACCGGTCGGCCACGACACCGCCGAGGGGCAGCAGGACCAGCCGGGGAACGACCGCCGCGGCGAGGACGACGGCCAGCGCGCCGGTGGAGCCGGTGGCGCGGAGCACGGCCAGCGCCAGCGCGGCGGGCACCACCGCGTCGCCGAGAGCGGAGACGGTGCGACCCAGGAACAGCAGCCGGAAGGAGTGGTTGCGCAGTGGACGAGGCATGGGCACAACGTACTTCGACATCGAATATTTCGACAATGAATATTTTGGTACCGAGATAAGCTGGCGCGGTGACCACCACTCCGGACGCCGTCGACCGGCATATCGAACGCTGGCTGCCCGTGGTGCCCGACCTCGACGCGGACGTCGAGGGGGCGGTGACCAGGATGATCCGGCTGACCCGGCACCTGCGCTCGGTCAAGGAGCGGGTCCTGGTCGACCTCGACCTACCGGCCCACGAGTACGACACCCTGCACGCCCTGGCCGGCCGCCGAGGCCGAGCCGCGCCGTCGGATCTTGCGGCGGATCTCGCGATGGCGCCCGCCTCGATTACGGCGCGGGTGGACGCGCTGCTGCGGCGGGGTTTCGTACGCCGGATTCCGTCGACAGTCGACCGTCGACGGGTGGACGTGGAACTCACCGAGGCGGGTCAGGCCGCCTGGCGCGGGGCGATGGAGGTTCAGGGCGCGGAGGAGCACCGCCTGCTCGGCGCGCTCACCGCGACCGAGCGGCGACACCTCTCCGACCTGCTGCGCCGGGTGCTGCTCGTCGCCGAGCAGCCGCAGAGCGGGCCGGACACTGACTGAGCCGGGCCGCAGACCACCTGAGCCGGCCGGAAAACGCCTGGCGGTCCGCGTACCTCTGATGCGAGGGTGACCGGCGTGACTGCGCATGCGCTTGCCGGAGCCCTGGCCGACGACGGACGGCGACGGATCTTCGCGGCGATCGTGCTGGGCGCGACCAGCGCGACCGACGTCGCCGAGCGGGCCGGCCTGCCCACGCGGGTGGTCCTCACCGGGGTCCGCCGGCTCGCCGACGCGGGTCTCGTCACCGACGCGGACGGGGCGCTCGCGGCCGACGACGCGTCGCTGCGGGCGATCGCCCGCGACGCCCGGCCAGCCGTCGACGCCGAACCCGGCGTCGACCCGGTGCTGCGGACCTTCCTGCGGGGGGACGTCCTGGTGGGGCTGCCGGCGCAGCGGGGCCGACGGCGGGTGCTGCTGGCGCACATCGCCGAGCAGTCGTTCGAGCCGGGCACCCACTATCCGGAGCGTGCCGTCGACGACGCGCTCAAGCCGTGGTGCGCCGCGGGAGGGTCGGATCACGCGACGCTGCGCCGGTACCTGATCGACGAGCAGCTGCTGACCCGCGAGCACGGCATCTACCAGCGGCTCTGATCGTCAGCCGCGCGAACCGTCTCGTCGTGGAGGATCTTGCTAGCCTCGGCGCATGACCTCCTGCACGCCCGCCGACGGCCCACCGGACCTGCTGTTCCTGCTCTCCTGGGCGAGCCACGCGCTGCAGACCGAGCACGCCGCAGGGCTGGCCGAGCTGGGCATCTCGCCGCGGGCGCACTACGTGCTGGCGCAGGCCCGCACCGGTGACCTGACCCAGCGGGAGATCGGCGAGCGGTGCGGTGTGGACAAGACCACGATGGTCGTGACGCTCGACCAGTTGGAGCGGGCCGGGCTGGCCGAGCGCCGTCCGGTGCCGACGGATCGGCGTGCCCGGCTGGTCGCTGTGACTCCGGCGGGGGAGCAGGTCCTGCGGCAGGCGCAACAGGTGGTCCGGCGCATCCAGGACGACCTGCTCGCGACCCTGCCGGAGCAGGACCGGGAGGTGTTCCTCAGGGCGCTGCTGGCGCTGGTGAGCGGACCGCTGGCCAACACCTCCCCGTACGCCCCGGGGGCTCGCTCCGGCTGTTAGTTCTGAGAGAGATAGTTCCGAACAAGACTATCTGTTACGGTCGTACTCGTTCGTTTCCCCTGAACGAGGAGCCGTCATGAGCGCTGCCACCGCCACGACCCCCGCCCCCTCACCGCTGCGCCGCCGCGCCCTCGGCGTCGCCGCCGCCGTCGTGGCACCCCTGGCCATCTGGGCGATCGGCGCGCTGGCCGGAGTCGACTACACAGTCGAGAGCCCGGGACGACCCGCCACGGTCATCGGGGCCGGTGCGATCGTCATGATCGCCCTGGCGGCCGCCCTGCTCGGCTGGGCGGCGCTGGCGCTGCTGGAACGGTTCGCCACCCGGGTCGCCCGACCGGTCTGGATCTCGCTGGCCGTCGCCGTGACGTTGCTGTCCTTCGTCCCCGTGCTGAGCGTCGAGGCCACCGGCGGCGCCAAGCTCGCCCTCGGCGCGACGCACGTGGCCGTGGCGGTCGCGCTGATCACCCTGCTGCCCCGCCCCCGCCAGTAGGCGTCGCGACATCGCCATCGCGCGTCCGGGATCGGCGAGCCGTCGACACCGGACGCGTGACCGGATAAAGCCGTTGACCGGGCGGCGATGATCCACAGGTGACCATCACCGCCCGGCCCACCTGGACGACCGGCACCAGCCGGCCCGACCAGCCCGACGCGGCGCTCCTGCTGCGCGAGTACATGACCGAGATGGTGGTTCGCTATCACCGTCGCCCGGCCCTGCCCGGCGAGGTCGACGCGGCCCTGGCCGAGTTGCCCAGCGACGACCTGATCACGCCGGGCGGGCTGCTCCTGCTCGCCCACCACGGCCCTGACCTGGCCGGCTGCGCCGGGCTGCGCTGGCAACCGGGCTGGGCCGAGCTGACCCGGGTGTTCGTCCGCCCCGAGCATCGGGGTGCCGGTGGGGGTGCCGTGCTGCTGGCCGCCGTCGAGGAGCGAGCGCGCGTGGCCGGGGCGGACCGGATCCGACTCGACACCCGCAACGACCTGGTCGAGGCCCGCGCCCTGTACGCCCGGCACGGGTACGCCGAGATCCCGGCATACTCGCGGGGCCCCTACGCCGAGCACTGGTTTGAAAAGCGGCTGCCCTGAGCAGTTGACGTCGACGCGCGGACGCGCTAAATAAGAAGAGGAAGTTGAGTCACCCCGGCTCAACTCATCACCTTCGGCCAGGAGTGCCGAGGAGGCATGACCATGTTGATGCGTACCGACCCGTTCCGCGAGATCGACCGGCTCGCCGAGCAGTTCTTCGGTACGGCAGCCCGTCCCGCGACGATGCACCTGGACGCCTACCGCGACGGCGACCACTTCTACGCGGCGTTCGACCTGCCCGGCGTCGACCCGGACAGCATCGACTGCACCGTCGAGCGCAACGTGCTCACCGTCCGCGCCGAACGTCGCCGGCCCACCGGCGACGGCGTCGAACTGGTCGCCGCCGAACGCCCGATGGGCACCTTCACCCGGCAGCTGTTCCTCGGCGACACACTGGACGCCGACAGGCTGGAGGCGGGCTACGAGAACGGGGTGCTGACGCTGCGCATCCCGGTCGCCGAGCGTGCCAAGCCCCGCCGGGTGACCATCAAGGCCAACGGCGACGCCCGCCGGGAGATCAACGCCTGATCCGCCACTGTGACGGGTGGGACCGGCGCGCCTGCACGCCGATCCCACCCGAGGCTGAGAGCCTTTTTCACATGGTGTTCTCCGACGCTCCGGTGCTCGCCCGCCCGCCCGCGCCACCGGCGCTGCCCAGCGGGCCGGTCGAGGTCACCGAGGCGTGGCTGCGCAACCGGCGGCTCTCCGAGCACACCCGCGACGCGTACCGGCGTGACGTCACCGGATGGCTGCGCTGGTGCGCCGGCCGCGACCTCGACCCGCTGCGGGCAACGTTCCTGCACGTCAACGAGTACGCCCGCGCGTTGGAGAGCAGCGTCGGCGCCCGCAGCGGGCGCCCACTGACCCCGGCGACCGTCGCGCGTCGACTCTCGGCGCTGTCCAGTTGGTACGACTTCCTCGTCAAACTCGGCGCGGTGCCGGCCAACCCGGTCTCCGGCGCCGACCGCCCCCGCGTCGACCGGGACCACTCCGCCACCGTCGGGCTCACCCCCGAGGAGGTGGACGCCCTGCTCAACGCCGCCGACGCGGACACCGGCCCGACCGCCGTCCGCAACCGGGCTGCGCTCGCGCTCCTCGCCGATCTGGGTCTGCGGGTCGGGGAGCTGATCTCGCTGGACCTGACCGACCTCGGCACCGAACGCGGCCACCGCAGCGTGCGCTTCGTCGGCAAGGGCGGCAAACAACGTCGTCGTGCCCTCACCCCCGGCACCGGGTACGCCCTGGACGCCTACCTGGCCCAGCGGGCCGCCGCCACCGGCGTGCCGGTGGCGCAGCTCACCGGCCCGCTGCTGGTCACCGCCAGCGGCGCCCGGCTGGACCGGCACTCGGTGTTCCGGATGGTCCGTCGGCTCGCCCGCGCCGCCGGCATCCCCGCCTGGGCGAAGCTGTCCCCGCACTCGCTGCGGCACGCCTTCGCCACCACGGCCCGCTCCGAGGGCGTGCCGTTGGAGGACGTGCAGGACGCCATGGGGCACGCCGACCCGCGCACCACCCGCCGCTACGACCGGGACCGGCACAACCTCGACCGCGACCCGGCCTACGCGGTGTGGGCGGCTCGATCGCGTCGTCGCGGCTGAGCAGCGCCCGCCGCGTCAGCCCTGCGGGCGGGGGCAGATGCAGAACGGCTGCCCGATCGGGTCGAGCAGCACCACCCACCGCTCACCGCCGGGCTGAAAGGCCGGCTTCGACGCGCCCGCCGCCACGAACTTCTCCTCAGCCGCCGCTAGGTCGTCGACGTAAAGATCGAGGTGGTAGCGCTGATCGCCGGTCGGGTCCGGCCAGGAGGGCGGTCGGTAACCCTCGACCAGACCGAAGCCGATGGAGACACCACCGGAGCTGATCATCGCGTACTCCGGTTGGCTGTGGGTGACCTCCCAGCCCAGCGCCTCGTGGTAGAACGCGGCGTGGCCAGCGGGATCGGAACTGTCGAGGTTGACCATCGCGAGGTCGGCAGAAACTGTCATCCCGGCAGTGTGCCGCCGAGGTCCGACAACTCCCGCCACGCTCGCCACTCGCCGCGGAGTGTCGGGCCCCCGCCCTACGGTCGGCGGATGAGACACGGTCTGGAGATCTCCTGCGGCGGCGCCTCGGTCTCGGTGTCCACAGTGGTCGAGCTGGGTGAGTTGGCCGAGCGCGCCGGCTGGGACGGCGTGTTCCTGGAGGACTACCTCATCCACTACTCCGGGGACGATCCGTTCACCTACGACCCGTGGCTGGTCCTCGCCGCTGTCGCCGGGCGCACCGGTCGGGTGCGACTGGGCACCACCGTCACCGCGCTGCCCCGCCGTCGCCCGGCGAAGTTGGCGCGGGAGGTCCTCACCCTCGACCACCTCAGCGCGGGTCGGGCCACCGTGGCCGTCGGTGTCGGTGAGCTGGCCGCCGCCGGCGCCACCTGGTGGTTGGAGTTCGTCCCGGCCGGCGAGGCGGCGACGATGCGCGCCGCCGTCGCCCGGGGACCGCTGCGCTGACCGCGAAATCAGGGAGCGTCGAGCGGCCAGAACGTCACACGGGCGGTGCCATCGCGGCAGATCAGCCCGGTGCCCACCCGTCGGCAGTCGGTCAGACCCGCCGGAAGCACCGCGGACACCCGATGACCGTCGCGCCCCACCGTCGCCACCAGGGCACGCCTGCCGTCCGCCGCCAACCCCAGCACCACCAGCGGCTCCGCCGGCACCCGGGGGCCCGCCACCGTGCGCCAGCGCGCACCGGCCGGCCACGACCACACCCGCGCCCCGGTGCCCGCGTCGATCGCCCAGCGGCCCTGCTCGTCCTGCCCGCAGATCAGGCCCTGACAGGCCCGCAGCGTCAACTCGCCCGGCGGCACCGGCGTCCGCCAGCGCGGCGCCAGCCCCGGCAGGTCGTACCCGGTCAGCGCCACCGCGCCGCCGATCGGGTGGCGCAGCACCAGGTGCGCGCCGACGACCTGGGGGTTGTCCGGGCCGTAGTCGGCCGGCGGAAGCTGTCCCCGCCCGCGCTCGACGCCGTCGCGGGCGTCGAGCAGCCGGGCCAACCCGTCGTCCTGCACCAGCAGCACCCGCCCGGGCAGCGCCCGCAGCACCGCCGTGGAGGGCAGCGGAACCGACCACCGGGTCGCGCCGGTGGCCGGGTCGACGCCGTGCACGGTGCCCTCGACCCGCCGCCCCGGTTCGGAGACGCTGCGCACCTCACTCACCGCGACCGCCGCGTCCCCGGCCGCGTACACCCGCTCGGGTCGCCGCCACACCGGCTGGCCGGTACGCATCGACCGGGCGGTGGTCATTCGCGCCCCGCGCGTCTGATCCCGTTCCACCAGCAGCAGCAGGTCACCGACGACCTCGGCGGACCACCCGGCGGCGGGCGACACGGTGACCCGCCACCGCGGCGGGCCGCCCGGCGCGGCCGAGTCGTAGGCGCTCAGCGTCGGCGGACTCTGGTCGGGGCCGACGACCAGCAGCAGCGGCCCCGCGCCCAGCACCGTCGCCCCGGCGGGCACCACCGGCCCGACCTGCGGCGACAGGCGCCCGGCCGGGGCGGCACCGCCGAGCAGGGCACAGGCCGCCACCAGCGCCGCCACCCGCCAACGGCGGGACACCGGCGGCGGTGGCCGGCGCTCGTCCAGCGGCGCGCCCCGGTCGTCCCCCAGCTCGATCAGCACCGACATGCGCGCCCACCCGTCCGCTCGCACCGGCCGTTCAGCAGAGCAGATCCAGGTGGTGGTGGGCGTCCTCGGCGATCTCCTCGTGCCGCAGCCAGCGACGCGCCCACAACCGGGCGGCCAACTCCGCCTGCTCGTCGCCCCACCCGGCGTGCTCGACGAGCAACGCGGTGGTCAGCGCGTACGCCAGGCGCAACGCCAGACCACGGGCGCCCGCGAGCACCGTCGGCGCACCCGGGTCGAGGGTCACCGCGCTGATCGTCTCCGCCAACTGTGTGGCGGCGGTGGCCAGGGTGTCGGCCAGCACCGGCGACAGCGGCCGAGCCAGATCCACGGCGGCGGCCAGCCGGCTCACCAGCGGCGCGCCGGCGTCCTCCCGGGTCAGCGCCCGCAGAACGTCCAGAGCCAGCACGTTGGTGGTGCCCTCCCAGATCGGCAGCACCTGGGCATCGCGCAGCAACCGGGGAACGCCGGTGTCCTCCACGTAGCCGGCCCCGCCGAAGCTCTCCACGTACTCGCTGGCCGAGCTGACGGCGAGCCGGCCGGTGGCCAGCTTCGCCAACGGCGCCACGATGCGCAGCTCCGCGGCGGCCTCCGGGTCGGCACCGACCTCCACCCGCCCGAGCAGCGCGAACGCGTGCCCAGCGAGGACGAACGCCCCCGCCGCGTCGACCGCGAGGGTGCCCAGGGTGGCCCGGTGCAAAGGTGACGACGCCAGCGGGCCGCCGGCGACGTGCCGCACGTTGGCGTACGCGCGGGCGTAGGCGAGACCCCGTCGCATCCCACCGGCCGCCGCCGCCGCGTTGTGCACCCGGGTCACCACGACCAGGGTCATCGCCCGGACCAGACCGGGCACCGCCGGATCACCCAGCGGGAGGGCGTACGCGTCGCGCAGGCCGATCTCGGCGGTGGGCAGCGTCCGGGTGCCGAGCTTGTCCTTGAGGCGGTGCACTGTGACACCCGGCGCGGGCGCGCCCGGCGCCGCGCCGTCGGCCAGCGGTGAGTCGACCGCGTACCGGGGAACACGGCGTGACGGGCGGCGGCGGCGCGCTGCGCCTGCCAGCCGGCGGAGGTGTCGATCCGGTCGATGCGGGCACCCCACGGGTCGTAGCGAACCAGCGTCGGCGGGTGCGCCTCCGCGTCGGCGTGCGCCGCGCGCAGCGGCCCGGTGACGTCGGCGGCCAGGTCGGCGAGACGACCCTTCGCGGCCGCGTGCCCGCCCGGACCGAGGCGACGCTCCAGCCAGGACCGCAGCAGGCCATCACCGGCGTACGGGTCGACGGGGGGTGGTACCGGCTGCACGAAGCGACTCATCGATCGGCTCCTGGCACTGCTCGGGGGTGTGCGCCGACGGTAGACGATGCGGGGCCGGTCCGAACAGGGTGAGTCCCCGGACTCGATTTCCCGCTTGTCGTGGTTCGGTGCGGCGGCATTCTCTACGGTCGGTAGTCGTGGGTGCGGGCCAGTCGTGGAGCCGACCGGCCCGGCGTCACCGCCCGATGCGCACCGGGTTGGCGTTCGCCGGGTTCGGCGTGGCGCTGTGCTGTGTGGGGGTAGCCGGGTTGGGTGCCTGGAACCTGCAGACCGTCCGGCAGGCCGCCGGCCCGATCCGGGAGACCGCCGACGGTTTCCTCAACGAGGTGACCCTCGGCGACAGCGACCGGGCGTACGAGCGGCTCTGCGCGGACGCGCGCAGCCGGTGGAGCGCCATCGGTTTCACCAGTTGGGTGCGGACGCCGCCGATGGTCACCGGCTACGAGATCACCGACGTGTCGGTCGCCACCCGCAGCGGACGGCCGCAGGGCACGGTGACCGTGAAGGTGACCCGCGACGGCGGGCTCAGCGAGGAACGTCGCCTGCCGGTGGTCCGCGAGGACGGAAACTGGCGGGTGTGCGGTGACCCCTTCTGAGCCTCCGACCGCCACCCCGGCCGCGGCGGCGTTGGTGGTGACCGTCGCGGTGATCGTGGCCGACCGGGTGACGGTACGGCGGGCGTCTCAGTCGCGGGGGCCCAGGTCGCCGCTGCGGTAGTGCCGGCGGCAGAGCACCTGGTAGCGCACCTCCGCGGTGTCGACGGTGTCGCCGATGACGACCTGGGCGCCCTCGCGGACGACCCGCCCATCGACGACCCGGGCGTTGAGCAGCCCTTCGCGGCCGCACCAGCAGAGCACCTCGACCTGGATGCGGGCCACCTCGTCGGCCAACTCGAACAGGCGTTGCGCGGCGGGGAACATGCGTGACCGGAAATCGGTGGCCAGGCCGAACGCGAAGACGTCGACGTCGTAGCTGTCCACCAGCTCGGCCATCTGCTCGACGTGCTCGACGGTGTAGAAGCACGCCTCGTCGCAGATCAGGTAGTCGACGCGTACCCCGTCGGCCCACCGGCCGCGCACCAGGGCCCGCAGGTCCAGGTCGTCGGTGACCTCGATGGCCTCGTGGGCCAGGCCGATACGGGTGGTGACCTGCGGTCCCAGCGACCTGTCGATGCGGGTGGTGACCAGCCCGCGCCGGCCCTGCCGGGCGTGGTTGTAGTTCATCTGCAACGCCATGGTGGATTTGCCGCAGTCCATCGGCCCCCAGAAGAACTTCAACGCCGCCGCGTGCACCGGACGCCCGTCGAGCCCGCGCGCGGCCGCGCACCCGGCCGGAGCGTGTGGCTGGCCGGGGAACGGGTGGGCCAGGCAGGTCGGTGCGGCGGGGGCGTCGTCAGTCACGGTCGGGCAGCCTAGCCGATCGACCGCCCCTGATTTGCCTGGTCCGGGACGCGTGCTCAGAGCACCCGCGGTGGCGTGTTGCCCGCGGCCACGATGGCGCGGCGGATCGGCACGGCGGCGAGGAGCAGGAACCCGACCACGAAGAAGATCAGCAGTGAGACCAGGCCCACCCGGTACGAGGCGGTGAGCTGAAACACCAGGCCGAAGGCGAGCGGGCCGAGCCAGCTGGTGCCCTTGTCGCTGATCTCGTAGAAGCCGTAGTACTCGCCTTCCTTCCCGGCCGGGATGAGCTGGCTGAACAGCGACCGGCTCAGCGCCTGGCTGCCGCCGAGGACCAGGCCGATGGCCGCGCCGAGGACCATGAACGGCACCGGCGCCTCGGCCGGCAGCCGGAACGCGCCGAGGATCACACCGGTCCAGAGCACCAGGCTGAGCAGCACGGTCTTCCAGGCGCCGATGCGCCGGGCCAACGCGCCGAGGCTCAACGCGCCGCCGAAGGCGAGGAACTGCACCAGCAGAATGGTGATGATCAGGGTGCTCTGCTCCAGGCGCAGCTCCTCGGTGCCGTACTGGCTGGCCAGGGTGATGACGGTCTGGATGCCGTCGTTGTAGACCAGGAACGCGAGCAGAAAGAAGAGCGTCAACGGGTACGCCTTGATCTCGCGGATGGTGCGGCCGAGTTGGCGGAACCCGTCGGTGAGGACGTTGCCACCGCCGGCCAGTGCCGCCGCCGACGGGCGCTCGCGCAGCCACCGCAGCGGGACCAGCGTGAACAGCGCCCACCAGACTCCGGCGGACACGATCGACCAGCGGGCCAGGTCCAGGGTGCGTTGCGGATTGTCACCGTCGTCGAGCAGGGTGATCGCGACCAGGTTGAGCGCCAGCAGCAGACCGCCGCCGAGGTAGCCCAGCGCCCACCCGCGACTGGAGATGCCGTCGCGTTCGTCGGGGCCGCCGAGCTGCGGCAGGAACGAGTTGTAGACCACGATCGCCGCGCCGAACGAGATGTTGGCGACCAGGAAGAGCGCCCCGCCGAGCAGGTAGCGGTCACCGGTGACGAACGCCATCGCGATGGTGGCGCCGGCGCCGGTGAACGCGGCACCGCCGAGCAGGCGCTTCTTGTGCGCCGACCGGTCGGCGATCGCCCCGATGACCGGCAACACGAACACGGTGAGGAATACCGACAGCGAGATCAGGTACGGGTAGTAGGACCCGGCGGCGACCTTGATGCCGAGCGGGTACACGAAGCCGTCGCACGAGTCCGCGCCCAGCTCGCAGCCGGCCGCCACCTCGGCGACCGTGGTCAGGAACGGGCCGAGGAACACGGTGATCACGGTGGTCTGGAACGCGGAGTTGGCCCAGTCGTAGATGTACCAGCCCCGGCGCTCCCGGCGGGTGCTCGCGGGAGGCGGAGTGTCGTCCACCGTGGGGGTCACGGTCTCGGCCATCGGGGGTCCTTGGAATGGTTCAGGCGGCCCAGTGGCCGCGGCTGCGGTAGACGTCGCGCAGCACGCCGACGTGATCGGTCATGATGCCATCCACGCCACGATCCAGTAAGTCGTGCATCTGGGTGGGTTCGTCGATCGTCCAGACGTGCACCTGCAGGCCGATCCGGTGGCAGTAGTCGAGGAACCGGCGGTCCACCACCGGCACCCGCCCGTAGCGGGGCGGCACCTGCGCGGCGACCACCGACGGGGGGAGCCGCAGTGGACGCCCGTGCAGGGAGGCGAGGCGTAGCCGGGCGACGCCCCGCATGCCGAGGCTGGTGGCGACCCGCCCTTCGGTGAGCGCGCGCATCCGGGTCAGGCGGGCGTCGCTGAACGAGGCGAGCAGCACCCGCTCGGCGGCGGCGGCCCGGGTCACGGTCGAGACCGTCGGTTCGACGCCGCCGTCGGCCTTCACGTCGATGTTGAAGCGGACCTGCGGCCAGGCGGCCAACACCTCGTCGAGCCGGGGTACGACGGCAGCACCGCCGACCCGTACCGAGGCGAGGTCGGCCCAGCTCATGTCGGCGATACGCCCCGGCTCACCGGTGACCCGCAGCAGCGTCGGGTCGTGGAAGATCACTGCTACGCCGTCCGAGGTGGCGTGCACGTCGGTTTCCACGTACCGGTAGCCCAGCCCGATGGCCCGGGCGAACGCCTCGGTGGTGTTCTCGTCGCCGTCGGCGGCGCCGCCACGGTGGGCGAACGCCAGCGGCGCGGGCGCGTCGAGGTAGCCGGGTCGGGTCAGCACGCGACGCAGTATGCCTGTCGTCGGTGGAGCGCGGGTGGCCTGCCGGCGAAGATCAGGCCCGTCAGGTCGGGGATGCGGCACGGGTGGTTGCCGTGGTCGGCGGGTGTCCCTGTCCGCGGTGGCGGCAGGCGCCACGTCGGCACGCCCGTCGGCCGCACGCGCCCGCCCGGACCGGCCCGCGGCCCCCACCCCCGGACGCCTGTCCTTCGTCCTTTGCTCTGCACCCGTGGAAGCGACAGCCACCGTCTGTAGCTGGTGCCTCCGCGGGTGCAGAGCAAAGGACGCGGAGGTGGTGTTTGGGGGGTGGGGTGGTTGGGGGTGCGGCGCCCGGCTGAACTCGGCGCTGCGGGCCCCGCCGCAGACCGTTCCACCCGGTGCCCCGACTCGGCTTCCGGCACGATGTCGGGTGTCCGGGTAGGGCGCACCCCGACGTCGCGGCAGCCCCGACGTCGCGGCAACCTCGGCGGTCGCGCGCTGGCCTCAGGCCGAGCGGCGGCGGTGGGCGCGACTGGGGTCGGTGGGGCGGCCGGGGTCGACGTGGCGGGGCACGTCCGGCTCGTCGGGGCGCAGCGGGGCGAGGGTGTCGGTGAGCGCGTCGATGATGCGGTCGGTGGCCCGGCACGCCGCGCCGGCGTTGGCGGCCGCCGTCTCGCCCAGGTCGACGGGCGCGCCGAAGTGCACCCGGATCACCGGTCGGCGCCACAGCGAGCGGGCGATGCCGCGCAGCATTCCCCGGGGCGCCTGGTAGGGCAGCACCTCGTGCGAACCCCACTGGGCGACCGGGACGACCGGGGCGCCGCAGGCCAGGGCGAGTCGGGCGGCGCCGGTCTTACCGCGCTCGGGCCACAGGCCGGGGCCCAGGCCGATGCGCCCCTCGGGGTAGATGAGGATCACCGAGCCGCGGGCGACTGCGGTGGCGGCATCGTCGAGGGCCCGGTGCACGGCGCTGGTGCCCCGGTCGACCCGGATATGCCCGGCGTGGCGCATGGCGGCGCCGAACACCGGGACCCGGAACAGTCCGGCGGTCGCCATGATCCGCGGGGCGATGCCGCGGGTCTGGCAGGCGGCGGCCATCACCAAGGGGTCGAACGGGCTGATGTGGTTGGCGGCCAGCACCAGCGGGCCGCGCCGCAGGTGCGCCGGGACGTCGCCGGTGACCTCGAGGCGGGCGAGCAGGCCGACCAGCCCCCGGGTCAGCAGGAGGGCGGCGCGCCAGATCAGCGGCGGGTGCCAGGTGGAGGTGTTCATCAGCGCGCCATCGTCGCACGCGGCGGCGGGGCCGCGAGAGCGGGTCGGCGGGTTGCCCGGGTGATCAGGGTCATTGGTCCGCCCCATTTCGGGCCACCCGGCCCTGCTCTTTCTCTACGACGAGCAGTAGTATTTACTACGTCTTGTAGTACGGATGGCTGGGGGTTTCAGGTGGACGCGTTGGACGTTGCCCGCTGGCAGTTCGGTGTCACCACCGTCTACCACTTTCTCTTCGTACCGCTGACCATCGGCCTCTCCGTGCTGGTGGCCATCCTGCAGACGATGTGGCACCGCACCGGCAACGAGCGTTACCTCAAGCTCACCAAGTTCTACGGCAAGCTGTTCCTGATCAACTTTGCCATGGGCGTGGTCACCGGCATCGTGCAGGAGTTCCAGTTCGGCATGAACTGGAGCGACTACTCCCGCTTCGTCGGCGACATCTTCGGCGCCCCGCTGGCCATCGAGGCGCTCGTCGCGTTCTTCCTCGAATCCACGTTCATCGGCCTGTGGATCTTCGGCTGGGACCGGCTGCCCAAACGGGCGCACCTGGCCAGCATCTGGGCCGCCGCGATCGGCACCAACCTGTCCGCGTACTTCATCCTTGCGGCGAACTCGTTCATGCAGAACCCGGTCGGCTACCGGATCAACCCGGACAGCGGACGCGCCGAGCTGACCGACTTCCCGGCCGTGCTGACCAACAAGGTCGCCCTGATCACCTTCCCGCACACCCTGGCCGGTTCGTTCCTGGTCGCCGGGTCGCTGGTCGTGGCCGTCGGCCTCTACCACGTGATCCGTAACCGCGACTCCGCCGACACCGGCGCGTACCGCTTCGCCACGAAGTTCGGCTCCTGGGTGGTGCTGGTCGCCTCGGCGGCTGTGCTGTTCACCGGCGACATCCAGGGCAAGATCATGACGGACGTGCAGCCCATGAAGATGGCCGCCGCCGAAGGTCTCTACACCACCGAGAGCCCCGCCTCGTTCTCCGTGCTCACCATCGGCAGCCTGGACGGCAGCCGCGAGGTGTTCGCCCTGAAGATCCCGTACCTGCTGTCGTACCTGGGCACCGGCGACCCGAACGGCACCGTGCACGGCATCAACGACCTCCAGGCCCAGTACGCCACCCAGTACGGCGCGGGCAGCTACACCCCGATCATCCCGGTCACCTACTGGAGCTTCCGCTTCATGATCGCCTTCGGGATGGCGGCCGGCGCGATCGCGCTGCTGGTGCTCTGGAGCCAGCGCAAGGGCCGTACCCCGAGCAGCAAGTGGCTGCTGCGCGCCGGGCTGGCCATGCCGGTGCTGCCGCTGCTGGCCAACTCCTTCGGCTGGATCTTCACCGAGATGGGCCGCCAGCCGTGGATCGTCTTCGGCGAGATGCTCACCCGCAACGGCGTGTCCCGCAGCGTCTCGCTGGCCGAGGTGCTCACCTCGTTCACCGCCTTCACGCTGATCTACGCCACCCTCGCCGTGATCGAGGTCAAGCTGCTGCTGCGCTACGCCAAGGCCGGCGTGCCCGACGTCAGCGAAGAGCACCCCATCGACGACACCCACGACGACACCGAGCGCCCGCTCGCCTTCGCCTACTGATCCCGGAGCCCATCGTGGACCTGACCACCATCTGGTTTCTCCTCGTCGCCGTGCTGTTCACGGGCTACTTCATCCTGGAGGGCTTCGACTTCGGCGTCGGCATGCTGCTGCCCGTGCTCGGCCGCAACGACCGCGAACGCCGTGTCCTGATCAACACCATCGGCCCGGTCTGGGACGGCAACGAGGTCTGGCTGATCACCGCCGGTGGCGCCATGTTCGCCGCGTTCCCCGAGTGGTACGCCACCCTCTTCTCCGGCTTCTACCTGCCGCTGCTGCTGATCCTGCTGGCCCTGATCGCCCGGGGCGTGGCCTTCGAGTACCGCCACAAGCGGCCCGAGGCGTCCTGGAAGCGCCGCTGGGACACCGCCATCGTGGTCGGCTCGCTGCTGCCGGCGATCCTGTGGGGCGTCGCCTTCGCCAACATCCTGCGCGGCGTGCCACTGGACGCCGACCACGAGTACGTCGGCGGTCTGCTGGACCTGCTCAACCCGTACGCCCTGCTCGGCGGCGCGACCACGCTCGCCCTGTTCCTCACCCACGGCGCGGTGTTCCTCGCCCTGAAGACCACCGGCGACATCCGCGAACGCGCGGGCGCCCTCGCGGTGCGCCTGGGTGTCGGCGCCGCCGTGCTCGCGGTCGGGTTCCTGACCTGGACGCTGAACATCCGCTCCAGCGTGGCCGCCGTCGTGCTCGCCGTCGGCGCGGCCCTCGCCCTGCTCGGTGGCGTCGCCGCCGCCCGGGTACGACGGGAGGGCTGGGCCTTCACGGGCACCGCCGTGGCGATCGGCCTGGCCGTGGCGACCCTGTTCGCGGCGCTGTTCCCGAACGTGCTGCCTTCCACCCTGGACGCGGCCGGCACGCTGACGGCCACCAACGCCGCGTCCACCCCGTACACCCTGAAGATCATGACCTGGGTGGCGGTGATCTTCACTCCGGTGGTGCTGGCCTACCAGGGCTGGACGTACTGGGTGTTCCGCAAGCGCATCGGCGTGGCCAACATCCCGCAGCACTGAGCCGCGGGGCAGGGCTCGCGCCGATCTTGCACTTTCAGTCGTCGATCTGCCTGGAATGCCCGCTAAGTCGACGCAGGAACCGCAAGATCACGCACCGACGGCGTCGATCATGGAGTTGTGGTGCCGGGATTGAGACGATGACACCTGCTTTGTCACCCACCACAACTCCTTGATCGACGGCGCGGGGGCGGCGCGGGGAGGGCGGCGCGGGGAGGGCGGCGCGGGGAGGGCGGCGCGGGGGCGAGGGCGGGGGGCGGGGAAATCGGCGGTTTCCCCGGGGGTGGGCCCGCTACGGTGTGCCGATGCTCGCCACCGTGCACGTTCGTGAACTCACCGCCGATGACCTCGACGCCGCCTGGGAGTTGGGCCGGTTCGCGTTCGGCTCCGACCCGCAGCGCCCCGTGCACGCCGCTGTCACGCCTGCTGGCATGACCCGCTACGGCGCGTTCGACGACGCCGGTCGGCTCGTCGGCAAGGCCGTCGACAGGCACCACGACCAGTGGTGGTCGGGTCGGGCGGTGCCGGCGGCCGACGTGGCCGGGGTGGCCGTCGCCCCCGAGGCCCGGGGCCGGGGTGTGGCCCGTGCCCTGCTCACCACTCTGCTGCGCGGCGCCCGCGAGCGGGGGGCGGCGGTCAGCGCCCTGTACCCGACCGTCGCCGCCCCGTACCGGGCCTGCGGGTGGGAGGCCGCCGGGGTGCTGCGTACCGTCGATCTGGCGACCGCCGCGCTGCCCCGGCACCGGCCCGCCCCGCACCTGACCGTGCGGGCCGGCTCACCCGCCGATCTGGCCGCCGTTGCCGACCTCTACGAGCAGGTCACCCGGCACCGCAACGGCATGCTGACGCGCCGGGGGAAGCTGTACGACTTCTTCGCCGCCGACAAGGGTTTGCCCGGTGACGGGCTCACCCTCGTCGAGGCCGACGGCGACCTCGTGGGCTACGCCACCTGGCAGCGAGGCCGGGGCTACGGGGCCGACTCGGTGCTCACCGTCGACGAGGCCCTCGCCGTCACCGCCGAGGCCGCCCGGGAACTCGTCGGTGTGCTCGGCAGTTGGGCCAGCGTCGCGCCGACCCTGCGGCTGTGCCCGCTCGACGGGGACGCGGTCAGCGTCCAGTTGCCGTTGGAGTCGGCCCGCGAGCACGAGCGGCACCTGTGGATGCACCGGCCGGTGGACGTGGTCCGGGCGGTCAGCGCCCGGGGGTGGCCCGCTCACGCCCGGGGCGCCGTCGACTTTCACCTCACCGACCCGCTCGCCACCTGGAACACCGGCACCTGGCGGTTGGCAGTGACCGACGGCGCCGCCGAGCTGACCCGCCTCGACGCCGAGGCGGAGCTGCGGCTGGACGTCCGTGGTTTCGCGCTGCTGTACGCCGGGGCGGCGCGGGCCCGTTCGGTCGCGCAGGCCGGTCTGCTGCACCACAGCCCGGGTGTCGACCCGGCCGCGCTCGACCTGCTGGGCGTCGGCGGTCCGGCGCAACTGCTCGACTACTTCTGACCGAGCAGGAGGTTCTGCCCGGGTCCGGGCGTGCTCGGCACGATCGTCGCCGGTCAGGCCGGGAGCGCCGCGAGCTCGGCGTTCGCCCGCTGGGTGACCAGGGTCAGCAGCCGGGCGGCGGCGCTCGCCTCGTCGGTCGGGATGTCCGCGTAGAGGCGGGCGCTGATGCCCGCGGTGGCCTCGGCGATGCGGGCCTGCACGGCGTGACCCGCGTCGGTCAGCTGTAGTCGGGTGGCGGCGTCCGGGTCGGTCCGGGCGAGGTTCGCGTCGACGAGGGTGGCGAGCACCCGCTGCACCTCCTGCTCGTCGACCTTGAGCGTGCTGGTGATCCGCTGGGTGAGCTGGGCTCGTTCGACCGGGCCGTTGGCGAGGACGTTGAGCGCGAGCAGCTGGTTGAACTCGACGCCGAGGGGAGCGAGGGCGCGTTCGAGCAGGGCCCGGGTGGCGTAGTGGGCCTGGCCGATGACCTGGCCGTTGAGGGTGGGGATGGTGGACATGACGCCTCCTTCAATACGTTGGCTGACCCAACGTTGGTCGCACCAACGTAACACCCGATCGTGGGTCGCGCCAACGATTCCTGGTAGGCTGCACCCTATGGATCACGCGGCCCCGCAGTCACCCGCCGCGCTCAGCACCAGCCCGAGCTGGCTGCTCAACCAGACCGCCAGCCACGCCGCCCGACTGCTCAGCGAGGGCTTCGCCGCGCACGACCTGCGCGGCTACCACTACCGGCTGCTCGCCACCTCGCCGGTGACGCCGACGTGGTCGCCGAGGTCGACGAGGCGCTTCCACGCCTCCAGTCGCTCCGGCCCG